>JAFQPD010000020.1 GCA_017411945.1 Mailhella sp. | reverse complement strand
GTCCTGATACTTGGACATCTTGAAGAAGTAGTTCTTCTCGCTGATATATTCCGGCTTGGTCTGATGCTGGGGGCAGAGGCCGTCTTCGAGCTCCTTCTCGGTGTAGAAGCGTTCGCAGCCGTAGCAGTAGTGGCCGCCGTATTCGCCGTAGTAGATGTCGCCCTTGTCGTAGAGGCGCTGGAGCAGGACCTGCACAGCCTTCTTGTGCTCAGGGTCGGTGGTGCGGATGAAGCCGTCGTTCTCTATGTTGAGCTGGGGCCAGAGGTTGCGGAACAGGCTGGAGATGCCGTCCACGAATTCCTGAGGGGTCTGGCCTGCGGCGTCGGCGGCCTTCACTATCTTGTCGCCGTGCTCGTCGGTGCCGGTCTGCATGCGGGCGTCTTCGCCAAGCATGCGGTGGAAGCGCTTCAGGGTGTCGGCCACGATGGTGGAATACGCATGGCCCAGATGGGGGCGTGCGTTGACGTAGTAGATGGGCGTAGTGATGTAGTAGCTTTTCACGGGGCGCTCCTTATTATCGTTCGCTGTCTTCGGCATGGGCGGCGGGCTCGTCCTGATGGCGGCTCTTTTCGCGGCCGGTGCGCGGACGGCGGCTCTTTTCATGGTCGTGGTTGGGGGGGTGGCGGGGCTTCTTCTTATGCTGGGCCTCTTCGGAGTCCAGCATGGCCACTTCGCGGGAAGGGGCGGGAGCGGCTTCGGCCTCGGGCTCTATGGCGGCGAGTTCGGCGAGCACGTCGTCGAGGGTCTCGGGCGCGGCGGATACCACCATCATGCTGTTCTGCTGGGGCTTCTGCTCCTTGGACTGCGGGGCGGGCGGAGTTTCGGTGCGGCTGGGCTTGAGCGCCTGCCATTCTTCCAGCGTCATCTCCAGTTCCTGCCCTCCGTCGGGAAGGACCACGACAGTGTTGCGGAACATATTGCTGCGGAGCACGCGCATGGGGCCGTCGGCCGTCTGGTAGCGTTTGCCCAGCTTGGGGCAGCTGCGGTGGAAGGAATCGTAGTTCTCCTGCTCGTAGCTCAGGCAGCAGAGCAGGCGGCCGCAGATGCCGGATATTTTGGCGGGGTTCAGGAACAGGTTCTGCTCCTTGGCCATCTTGATGGTCACGGGGGCGAACTTGTGCAAGTAGCGGCGGCAGCAGCATACCATGCCGCAGTTGCCCAGCGCGCCGAGCATCTGGGTCTCGTGGCGCACGCCTATCTGGCGGAGCTCGATGCGGGTGCGGTACTGGCGCACGAGGTCCTTCACGAGGTCGCGGAAGTCGATGCGCGTGGGCGCGGTGAAGTAGAAGATCATCTTGCTGCGGTCGAACAGCACTTCCACATCCACGAGCTTCATGTCGAGCCCGCGCTCACCGATGCAGCGGCGGCAGAAATCGTAGGCTTCGCGGGAGAGCAGGGCGTTGCCGTCGGCGGCCATGCGCTCTTCGTCTGTGGCGCGGCGGGCCGTGGGCATGGGCGCGGCGCTTTCGCCGCCGTCGTCGCCGCCGTCATCGGAGTCGAGGTTGCTGCCCATGCGGCGTATGGCGGCATTGGCTGCCTTCAAGGCGGCTTCCATGTCTTCCTGCCAAGGACGCTGCCAGGTCACTTTGCCGCAGTGCAGGCCCTGTTCGGTAGATACGAGGGCGTATTCGCCCACGGAGAGGGGGGCGTCGCCTTCGGCTTCACAGATGCAGGCGAGCACCTGCCCGTGCTTGCTGAAGCGTATGCCTATAGTCTGTTTCATAGCTGTGAGGATTAAGAGGGAAGGGAGGGGCGGGCGTGCCCGCACGACAGCATAACCAAAGAAGGATACTCTTCCCGGAAAAGACTTGTCAATCCTTATCCCTGCGGGGAACGCGCAAGGGTCCTGCTCCCAAAAGAAAAAGAGCCGGGCGCGAGGCTCCGGCTCTTTGCGGTTCAGCTATCGCTTCTTCCATGTCCTTTCGGGGATGACGGCCTTCACTTCATAGCGGAGTTCCGTCTTTTCGCGGGCAGGCAGGGAAAGCGTCCAGACATAGCGGGACTTTTTCTCTTCCAGCACAGCCTTCGGAGAAGCGGACACGCTGATCTTCGCTTCCGCATCGCGGGCTATGGGCGCGGCTTCCTCCACGCGGAGGGATACGGCCTTGTCGTGCCCGTTGTGTATAGTGCTCACCCAGCTCCACTGCTCCACGCGGGCGTCGGACTTGTCGCCGCCGAAGAAGGCAGGCGGGGCATCGTCCTGCACGGCGGTCTGGACCACTTCGGCCTTCATGAGCTGGTCGATGCCGAAGAAGATGTCCCGGCTGGACGGGCCGAAGGAGAAGGCGCCGCGAGCGGTCTCGCGTCCGTCCACGAGGAAGGAGGCCTGCCCGGCAGGCAGGAGAAGGGCGGGCTTCGCGGCAAGGGCGTCCTCATCAAGGGCGGCATAGAGCCATACGCTGTCGCTCTGGCGCGGGCGCAGGAGGCGGGAGAACTTCGAGCCCAGCTCGTGCAGGCCGACGAGGCGCGTCACTGTGGAAGAGGCGGGCAGGTCCATGCGGCCCAGAGCCCATGTGAGCCCAGCTTCATCAGCGGAAGAGGCGGGAAGGGCGGCCTTGGCATTGGCACGGCCTGCGGATTTGGCCAGCATGGCGCGGGGCGCGGCGTCATAGCCCGTCTGCCCTATCACCCACGGGTGCAGGGCTGGCGGCTGTACGCTGTGCAGGCGGTTGGAGGAGGCCAGCGTGAGCTCCACGCCGTCCCAGTCCGCGCCGCTGTTCTGCGAGAGTTCGGCCTGCATGGCTATGCGTATCTGGCCCGACGCAGAGTCTGCGGAAACGCGGTACTGCGGCTTCCAGTTCGCGCCTGCGAGCCAGTAGGACCAGCGCACGTCCACAGGGCCGGGGCCCGTGCCGTCCACGCTGAGCACGCACTGGTTCACATCGGCGTTCTGGCTGCCGAGGGCGCGGATGCGGGCATCGAGTGCAGAGGCCTTGCGTTCCAGCTCGCGTATCTCGGCACGGAGGGCGGCTTCCTTCTTGGAGATGGAAGCCATCTGCTGTGCGCTGTCCTGAGAGAGCTTTTCCATGAGGCCGTTCAGCATTTCCAGAGAAGGGGCGGAAAGGCTGTAAGGCGGCTGGCTCCAGAAAGAGCGCATGGCCGAAACGCTGGCGAGTTCGCTGGATTTCAGGCTTATGGAGTCGCGCAGGGCGTCCGCTTCCTTCCGCAGGGCCTTCACCGCAGGCGCGGGCTGTCCGGGCAGGAGCGTGAGCGTTCGGCTCAGCACGCCGCCCCGGGAAAGGGAGACGGAGAGCGAAGCGGCGTCCGCCCCGGCAGGGAGCTGGAGGACGATGCGCCCTTCGGCGGGGATCGCTTCCGCCTCTTCGGTGACGACGGCTCCGGCAGGGTAGAGCGTTGCCGCCACGGGCCTGGCCTCGGCAGGGGCGGAGAACGCAAGGCAGAGGGCGGGGAGCAGGGCCGAGATGAGGGGCATTCTTTTCATACGCGCTCCTTATTTCGTTATCGCTTCGATGAAGGCTCGGCGCTTCTGGCGTTCTTCGGCGAGGAACTGCCCGGTGACGGAGGCCGGATCGGCCATGAGCTCTTCGGGCGTGCCCGAAGCTATGATGGAGCCGCCGTTCTCGCCGCCGCCCGGGCCGAGGTCGATGACGTGGTCGGAGGACATGATGACATCGGTGTTATGCTCGATGACCACGACCGTGGCCCCGCGTTCCACAAGGTGGTGCAGGACGGTGATGAGCTTGCCCACTTCGTGCATGTGCAGGCCGGTGGTGGGTTCGTCGAGGATATAGAGGGTCTTGGGCAGGGACTTCTTGCCCAGTTCGCGGGATATCTTGATGCGCTGGGCCTCGCCGCCGGAAAGGGTGGTGGCGGCCTGCCCGAGGCGTATGTAGCCGAGGCCCACGTCTTCCAGCACGCCGAGGCGGCGTTCCAGGGCCGGATAGCTGGAGAAGAAGTCCCGCGCTTCGTGCACGGTGAGGTCGAGCACTTCGGAGATGTTCAGGTCCTTGTAGCGCACTTCCAGCGTTTCTCGGTTGAAGCGGCGGCCCTTGCAGAGGTCGCAGGTCACGAAGATGTCGGGCAGGAAGTGCATCTCCACGCGTATCTGGCCATCGCCCTTGCAAGTTTCGCAGCGGCCTCCGGAAACGTTGAAGCTGAAGCGGCTGGCGGTATAGCCGCGCTTCCTGGCGTCCGGCGTCATGGCGAATATCTTGCGGATATCGTCGAAGACCTTGGTATAGGTGGCGGGGTTGGAGCGCGGGGTGCGGCCGATGGGCGTCTGGTCTATGGACACGATGCGCTCGATGTTCTCAAGCCCTTCGATGGCGCGCATGGGGCCGGGCTGTTCGGTGCGCAGGCCGCAGTGCCGCGCCACGCGGCGGTACAGCGTGTCGATGACCAGCGAGCTCTTGCCCGAACCGGAAACGCCGGTGACGCAGGTGAGCGTGCCCAGCGGTATGGCGCAGTCGATGTCCTTGAGGTTGTTGGTGCTCACGCCGCGCAGGGTGAGGAACTTGTCGGAGCGGCGGCGCGTTTCGGGCACGGGTATCTTGAGGTCGCCGCGCAGATAGCGGGCCGTGAGGGAGTCGGAGTCGCGCAGGAGTTCCTTCACGCTGCCGGCGAAGACCAGTTCGCCGCCCTGGGAGCCGGAGCCAGGGCCCATCTCGAGCACGGTGTCGGCCTCGCAGATGGTGGCTTCGTCGTGTTCCACCACGAGCACGGTGTTGCCCCTCTGCTGGAGCGAGCGCAGGGTGCGGATGAGGCGTTCGTTGTCGCGCGGGTGCAGGCCTATGGAGGGTTCGTCCAGCACATAGGTCACGCCCACGAGGCCGGAGCCGAGCTGAGAAGCAAGGCGTATGCGCTGGGCTTCGCCGCCGGAGAGCGTGGCCATGGCGCGGCCGAGGGTGAGGTATTCGAGGCCCACGTTGACCATGAAGCCGAGGCGGAAGGTCAGCTCCTTGATGAGCGGCTCGGCGATGAGGGCGTGGCGGCCCGTGAATTCGAGCCCCTTCACCCATTCGAGGGCGCGTTCGATGGAAAGGCTGCAGAATTCTTCGATGTTCAGGCCGTTCACCCGCACGGAGAGGGCTTCCTTGCGCAGGCGCGTGCCGTGGCAGGCCGGGCATTCCACCTCGTAGCTGAAGCGGCTCAGTATGTCGCTCCACTGGTCGCCGCGCTTCATGCGCTGTTCCAGCAGATACATCACTCCGGGCCAGTGCGAGGTGGAAAGCGTCTCTTCGCCGCCTTCCTGGGAAAGGGAAGTGCCGCCCATGAAGTTGCGGCGCAGGCTGCCGGTGCGGGTCGCGCCGCCGGGTTCGCCGTAGAACAGGGCTTTGCGCGCCTTGGCGGGGAACCCGTCGAGCGGGGTGTCCATGGAGACGCCCTGCCGTTCGCAGAAGGCCTCCATGGCCTTGCCCACCTTGGCCATGAAATAGGGAGAGGAGAAGGGGGCGAGTGCGCCTTTCTTCAGAGAGAGCGTTTCGTCCGGGGCGATGAGGCCTTCGTCGAAGGCCACCACGGTGCCGATGCCGAGGCACTGCGGGCACGCGCCCTGCGGGCTGTTGAAGGAGAAGAGCTGGGGCGAGGGCACGGGTGCGCTCACCTTGCACTTGCCGCACACGGAGTCCGTGGAATGCACCACGTCCCCGGCGTTCTCGCCGGAGGGCTGGTTCACGATGACGCGGCCCGAGCCGTAGCGCAGGGCCAGTTCAACGGAGTCCGCAAGGCGGGTGCGCATGTCGTCCTTGATGACGAGGCGGTCGATGACGAGGTCTATGGTGTGCTTCTTGTTCTTGTCCAGCGCGGGCACTTCGTCGAGGTTCCATATCTGCGGCTCTTCGCCCAGCGTGGCTACGCGCACGCGCACGAAGCCTTCGGCCTTGAGCTTCTTGAAGCGGTCGGCATGCGTTCCCTTCTGCATCTCGACGAGCGGGGCGAGCAGGATGACGCGCGAGCCTTCGGGCATGGCCATGATGTCGGCGATGATCTCGTCCGAGGCGCGGGCTTCGATGGGCGCGCCGCAGTGCGGGCAGTAGACCTTGCCGAGCCGCGCGAAGAAGACGCGCAGAAAGTCGTAGATCTCCGTCACTGTGCCCACAGTGGAGCGCGGGTTGTGCGCCGTGGTCTGCTGCTCCAGAGAGATGGCGGGGGAGAGGCCCTCTATCTTGTCCACGAGGGGCTTGTCCATCTTGGGCAGGAACATGCGGGCGTAGGTGGAGAGCGATTCCACATAGCGGCGCTGGCCCTCGGCGTAGACGATGTCGAAGGCGAGCGTGGACTTGCCCGAGCCGGAAGGCCCGCAGACCACCACGAGCTTGTCGCGCGGGATGTCGACGCTGACGTTCTTCAGATTATGCTGGCGGGCGCCTTCGATGCGTATGCAGGGGCCCGATTCGTTCTTGGGGAGCATAGGTTTTTCCTTTATGGCTGCGGCGGGGAGGAAGGGGAAGGCCGCGTTTTATCAGGGGCGTTTTTTCAGAAGGCTTATGCGGCGCACCACGTTCTCGTAGTACGGGTCGTGTTCGGTGAGGGCTACGGAGCGTTCGCGGCGGCTGTTCATGCGCATGAGGATGACGTCGAGCTTCTGCATCTGCCGCACTTTCTCCGCGCCGTCCTCGCAGTGTTCGAGAAGGTCGAGCATGGTGCTCACTTCCTTGCGGTCGGCTATTTCCGGCGGAACGTAGCCGGCGTTCTTCAGCACTTTGAAGGCCATGCGCAGTTCGGAGGGGATGTTGGAGTCGTCTTCGAGGTCCAGCGGCCTGCCTTCGCCGGGCAGGTTTTCGAAAGCTCCGTCCTTCTGGGCCTGCGCTATGCGCCTTTCGGCCTGCGAGGCCATGAAATGCAGGAAGTTCTCTGCCATGCGTAAGCTCCTTGTGCGCCTGCCCTGTATATAAGTCGTTTGCATGTTTTTTGCAATCATTCTCAATAAGGTGCAGGGATGAGTTTGCGCACAGGGCCGCTCTTTCTTTGCGCCTTGATTTTTCGCTGTGAATCCAGTACACTGTTCAATTGGATAAAATGCTTGTATCACGCATGCTTGCGTGAGTTTTTGCAAAAACTGCGGAGGTTCCATGCTCGCCTACATCGAAGGTCGCCTGCTCGAACGGGCCGAAACGAGCTGCGTGCTGGTCACGGCTGGCGGCGTGGGCTATGAGATATTCCTGCCCGAGCACGCGCTCGCTTCACTTCCTGCCCAGGGCGGCATGGCCTCGTTCTTCACCAGCTTCATCGTGCGGGAAGATGCGCAGGAGCTTTTCGGCTTCCCCACATGGGATGAGCGTCAGACTTTCGTGCTCCTCCGCGGCATCAATCGCGTGGGCGCACGCACCGCGCTGGCCATACTCTCGCAGTACCGGCCCGACGACTTGCGCCGCATCGTTGCGGAAGACGACGCCAACGCCCTCACCCGCGTTCCCGGCATCGGCAAGAAGACGGCCCAGCAGATATTCCTCGAGCTGAAGTACAAGCTCAAGCCAGGCGACGGGCCCGTCTCGTTCAGCGCACCGGCTGGAGCGGCCCCGGCGAACACCGTGTACAGGGATGCCCTTACCGGCCTCGCCAACCTTGGCTACGATGAAGACATGGCAGGCCCGCTCCTCAAGGAGGCCCTTGCCGCCGACCCCGATCTCTCCGTGCGCGAGGCCCTGCGCGCCGTGCTCAAGGCTGTGGGCAAAGGAAAGATGTAAATGGCAGAATTCGTTCCTAAGAGCTTTGCCCCCGACGGCGGGGAAGAGACCATACGCCCCCAGCGTCTTGAAGACTTCATCGGCCAGGAAGAGCTCCGCGCCAATATGCGCGTCTACCTGAACGCCGCCAAGGAGCGCGGGCAGGCCATGGATCATGTGCTGTTCTACGGCAACCCCGGCCTCGGTAAGACCACTCTGGCCCGCATCATGGCCGCCGAACTCGGCGTGAACCTCGTGACCACCTCCGGCCCCGTGCTGGAGCGAAGCGGCGACCTCGCGGCCATACTAACCAATCTTTCCCGGCACGACATCCTCTTCGTGGACGAGATACACCGCATGCCCATCAGCGTGGAAGAAGTTCTGTATCCGGCCATGGAGGACTTCACGCTGGATCTCATCATCGGTCAGGGCCCGGCCGCCCGAACCGTGAAGCTGGACATCGAGCCCTTCACGCTCGTGGGCGCGACCACCCGCCTCGGCCTGCTCTCCTCGCCGCTCCGCGACCGCTTCGGCATCGTGAACCGCCTCGAGTTCTACACGCCCGAAGAGCTGGCCCGCGTGGTGAAGCGTTCGGCGCGCATACTCGGCGTCGATGTGACAGAAGAAGGCGCGCTGGAGATAGGCCGCCGTTCCCGCGGCACGCCGCGCATAGCCAACCGCCTCCTGCGCCGCGTGCGCGACTTCGCCGCCGTGTACGGCAAGGGCGTGGTGGATGGCGAACAGGCCCGCGCCGCCCTTTCGCGCCTCGATGTGGACGAGGCCGGCCTCGACGAGATGGACCGCAAGATACTCACTGTGCTCATCGACCATTTCAACGGCGGCCCCGTGGGCGTGAAGACGCTCGCCGTGGCCTGCTCCGAAGAGATCCGCACCATCGAAGATATCTACGAGCCCTACCTCATCCAGTGCGGCTTCCTCAATCGCACTTCTCGCGGCCGCGTGGCCACTCCCAAGGCCT
>JAFQPD010000002.1 GCA_017411945.1 Mailhella sp. | reverse complement strand
GTGTTCCAGCTGGAACTCGAAGATGAAAACGGCGCCAAGACCCTGCACCCCGTCTTCGTGTGGGACGCCCAGTACTCTCCTGTGAAGAGCACCTTCACCCACGTCGACTTCCTTGGCGTTGACCTCGACAAGGAAATCCAGATCAAGGTGCAGGTGGAATACGCCGGCACTCCCAAGGGCTGCAAGGTCGGCGGCTCCATGGAAACCTACCGCGACGAAGTCGTGCTTGCTGCCAAGCCTGCCGACATGCCCCGCAAGCTCATCCTCGACATCTCCGGCATGGAAATCGGCCAGACCATCCGCGTGTCCAACATGCCCCTCCCCGAAGGCGTGCGCCCCGTGTACAAGTCTGACTACACCATGGTGTCTGTCTTCATGGAAGGTGCCGAAGCCTCTGCCGAATAAGTTTCGGTTTGAGCTTCCAGCTTGATATCAAGGCCGGGTCAGTTTCTGCCCGGCCTTTTTCCGTATCCTGAACTTGATTGAGGCTGACATGGCCAGCATATCGCTGAATGCGACCACTATCACCGCGCTCGGCATCGATCCCGGTTCCAATGTCACAGGCTGGGGCGTGGTGCGTGAACGCTCCGGACGGCTGGAGCTGGTGGCCAATGGCGTACTGCGTATCAAGGGCAGTACCTTTCCGGAGCGTCTGGCCTGCATCTATCACGGCCTGCATCATATCATCGAAGAATTCCGCCCTGACGAGGCTGGCGTGGAGCAGGTTTTTTCTGCGAAGAACGTCATGTCCACCATCAAGCTGGCGCAGGCGAGGGGGGCGGCAATAGCGGCCTGCGCCTCCTTCGATCTGCCTGTGCTGGATTATGAACCGTCACTGGTCAAGAAAACTCTGGTAGGCACAGGCAGGGCCGACAAGGAACAGGTTGCCTATATGGTGGCGCGCCTGCTGGGGCAAACGCATATCGAAGGTCCGCTGGATACCACGGATGCCCTAGGCATAGCTCTCTGCCACCTCACACTCCGCCGTTTTCGCAGGCTGGAGGAACTTCAGAGAGAGGAGCTTTAGCCGCAGCCAGAGAAAAAGCTCCCGCGTCATGACGATGCGGGAGCTTTTCTGTGGTCTGGCAAGAAGCTATTCGTTTGGCCTTTGGTAGAAGAAGCCTTTCAGCTCGTCTGTCTTGAAGGTGTTCACGAAGGCCTGGGGGTCTATGGATCGCACAGCGCGGACCACGCGTTTGCTCTCGTCGCTGGAAACCACGGAATAGACGATATAGCGTTCCTGCCCTTCGTAAGAGCCTTCGCCTCTCAGCAGGGTAGCTCCGTGATGGCTTTTTTCGAAGATGATGCTGCTCACTTCCTGCGGCCTTGTAGTCACGATGAAGAGCGTCTTCTTCTGGAAGCGCGTATAGAGCATCTGTATGATCTGCGTTGACGTGTATTGGAAGATGATGGAGTAGAGGGCTTTGTCCCAGCCGAAGAGAAGGCCGGCAACGGCGAGCTGGGCTATGTTGAAGCCGAGGATGATGTTCCAGGCGTCGATGCCTTTTTTCTGGGAGAGGAAGATGGCTATGAAGTCCGTGCCGCCTGCGGTCGTGTCGCTTCGCAGGCAGAGGCTTACGGCTATGCCGTTGATGATGCCTCCGAATATGGAGATGAGCAGGATGTCTTCCGTGACTATGTGGCCGGGAATGATATCGATGAGAAAGGCGGTGAGGCCTATCATCAGGCAGGAGTACATGGTGAACTTCTTGCCGATGTAGCGGAAGCCGATGTAGATGGGGATGAGGTTCAGCAGTATGTTAACGACGGCGAAGGGAAGATAAACGCCGAAGAAACTTTCGCCGAAACGCTGGATGAGAAGGGTGAGGCCGGTCACGCCGCCGGGATAGAGCCCGCCGGTCATAACGAAGGTGTTGATGTTCACCGCCATCACGACAGAGGCGATGATGACCATAAGGATGGTCCTGCTGTCCTGTTTCCAGCTGAAATGCATAGAGAGCTCCTGAGATTCATGCCGAAAGAGACATGGCTCGCGGCAGAGAAAGGGCAGTGGCCTTGTCACATTTTAAAAGTCCTGAAACAGAAGGCTGTCATTCCTTCCTTTCAAGGCTCACCACAGTTTCGATATGAGGAGTCTGCGGGAAGAGGTCGACCGGCTGCACGGAACGGATATGGTAGGCCGGGGCCAGCAGGGCGAGGTCGCGCGCGAGAGTGGCGGGATTGCAGGAAACGAGCACCAGGCGTTCAGGCTTGTGTTTCAGAAGGGCCTGCACAGTGCGTTCATCCATGCCGGCCCGGGGCGGGTCTGTGACGAGCAGGTCGGGCGAACCGAAGCGTTTGAAGCAGCGTTCCAGAGTGGCGGCATCGCCGGCCTCAAAGGTGAACGCACAGTCGATGCCTGAGGTCTCTGCGTTGGCCTGAGCCAGCTTTATGGCCTGAGGGACGACTTCGAGTCCGTAGACGCTTTCAAAGTGCGGAGCCATGGTGAGGGCGAGGCCGCCTGCACCGCAGTAGATGTCCCAGCACTGCCTGCCCCAGCGGGAGCGGGATTCCTTGAAGAGCTGGGCGGCCATGCCTGCGGCGGCATTGTAGAGCAGTTCTGCGGCACGGCTGTTCACCTGGAAGAAGGAGCTGTGCCCTAGGCGGAAGCGTATGTCGCGGCCCTGAAGGTGAAGGGTTTCCGTGACATGGCATTCGCCAATAGAGAAGACAGTTTCTTCGCCATAGGCCACAGGGGCGGACGAAGCGCGTGTGCTGTGGACGAAGCCAGTGACGCCCCAGGGCCCAGCCAGCAGTTCTTCGCCCAGCCTGCGCACGCTGCGGGCTTCTTGCGGCGAGGGCAGGGTGATGAGCTCCACAAGACAGCCTCCGTCGCCCGGCTCACGGACAACGGCAAAGCGCAGCATGTCGTTCTGGCGCACCACTTTGCTGAATCTCTGCTTCTGGCCTCGGCTGTTCTGCCTGCTGCGCGGATGCTCTTCGGCGGGTGCTGCGTGGAGGTCGAAGCGTTCGCAAAGCTCGCGGAGCGCAGAAAGGACTGCCATGGTGCGCGGAGTCTGGAGCATGCAGTGTTCAACTTCGACCACGGAGCGGGATGCCCTGGCGCGCAGGCCGAGGCGCGTCTTTCCTTCCTGGTCGGCCGCGAAGGCGAATTCCATCTTGTTGCGGGTATGCCATTCCGCAGGATTGTTTTCAGTCCCGACGAAAAGCACAGGCCGCACCAAGCCTTCAGGCAGGTCGAGCCTGCCTATGCGGTGCAGAGCATCGCTGACGATGCGCCTTTTCCACTGGAGCTGGCCGGAATACGGCAGGTTCTGCCAGGGGCAGCCGCCGCAGATATCGGCATGGGGGCATGACGCCGGGCGTTCTTCAGGGGAGCGCGTGAGGACCTTGACGAGTTCAGCTTCGCCGAGGCGTTTTTTTACTGCGGTGAGACGTACCTGAGCCCGCTGGCCGGGCACGCCGCCCTGAACGAAGACAGTCATGCCTTCGTCTGTGCGGCCTACGGTACGGCCGTCGGGGGAGAAGCCGTGCAGGGAAAGTTCCAGGGTATCGCCCTTTTCGTATTCCATATCAGTACTCCATGCTGGGATGAGCTATCATAGCCGAGGCCAGAACGAAAAGCAAAATGTGCATGTGAGGCGGCGAACGTTCTTCACCCCCTCCTTGACTTTCTGGCGATGTTAAGAGAGTGTGCTAAATGATTCCAGCAGGCGTCAGGCCTGAACGGGCCAACATCAGGAGCAATACCATGGTTGAAGAACTCATCAGCAGTGCGATGCATTCTACCGCTCAGGGTTTCGTGGGCGTGGGCTGCATTTTCGTGTATTTCGCCGTTATGATCAGCGCCATCATCTACCGCGTGAAGCGCGGCGAACACGTCCATCATTGATTCGCGAGAAGCGCCCTTCCCTTGGAAGGGCGTTTTTCTTTTGAGCCCTGTCAAAAAAAGAAGCCGCCGTCTGGGAACAGACAGCGGCACTTTTTTTGAGGAAATCAGGCAGGCTTGCACTCATGGGAGCGGAAGGCGAAATTCGAAGTGCCGTCTTTGAGGATGCTATTGAATTCTTCTTCGTTGGTTTCGGCTATTTCGCGCAGGCTGACGAGGATAGGAACGGCTATATTGAGCCACCACTTTCCGGAGACCATGCCGGAAGACATGCCGCCCTTGGCGTAGGCTTCCACATAGGGGCGTGCGGAGTTTGTGAGTTCCGTGCCGGTCTTTTCCTGAAAGATGCGGTGTATGTCGGCGACGAGTTCAGAGGAGCTGTGAGGGAAGGGCGTTGCGGCGAAGGCCTGCTTCATGTCCTGCCAGAGCCAGGGGTCGCCGCGCAGGCCCCAGTTTGGCGGCTGTATGCTGAAAAGTTCGGAAATGTAGCGGATGTCAGACATGGCGTCCTCCGTTGGCAGCTGTGGGGGCTGCGCTTTGGCAGAAAAGAAAGAGTCATATTTCGCAAGAGCTCCTAAAAACAAAGGGGCCTCTTTGCCTTTTTCCAGATATGAGGCTTCTGCCGTTAAAGGGAATGGGGCACGGAAAAAATCAAAGCGGACTAAGCAGAAAGGGGAGGCCGAAACCTCCCCTTTGTCATGCGGTCACATGCCAGGGCTTACTTGCTTTTGCAGATGCGGGACTGGCGGTAGTAGTGCGTATGCAGGAGCTCGTGAGCCTTGTGGCTGTTGGGTTCGCCGAGGAAGTCGCGGTACAGGGCCATGACTTCGGCGTTTTCGTGGCTTCTGCGGACGGGCAGGCCCTGATCGTCGCGGTACAGGGCTTCGGCGCGCAGGCGGGGAGCCTCGGCATCCATGGTGACAGGCTGGCCGCCGCCGTTGATGCAGCCGCCGGGGCAGGCCATGATCTCGATGAAGTGCCAGTTGTGGGGGTTGCCGGCGCGGATGAGTTCGCAAACCTTGCGGGCGTTGGCGAGGCCGTGGGCTATGGCAACGTTGAGAGTCACCTTGCCGCCGAAGTCCACAGAGGCTTCCTTGATGCCTTCGAGACCGCGTACGGCTTCGAGTTCGATGGGCTCCATCTCTTCACCCACGATGACCTTGTAGGCAGTACGCACAGCCGCTTCCATAACGCCGCCGGTGGCGCCGAAGATAGTGCCGGCGCCGGAGCCTTCGCCCATGATGGGATCGAACTGTTCTTCAGGCAGGCCGAGGAAGTCGATGTTGGCTTCCTTGATCATCTGGGCGAGTTCGGTGGTGGTGAGCACTATGTCGGTGTCGGCATAGCCGCTGGCCGAGAGCTCGCGGCGGAAGGCTTCGAACTTCTTGGCCGTGCAGGGCATAATGGACACGGATACGATCTTGGAGGGGTCGATGCCCTGCTTCTTGGCGTAGTAGGTCTTCAGCATGGCTCCGAACATGGACTGCGGGGACTTCGCGGTGGAGAGGTTGTCCAGCAGGTCGGGGTAGTTCAGTTCCACGAAGTTGATCCAGCCGGGAGAGCAGCTGGTGATCATGGGCAGCTTGCCGCCCTTGGTCACTCGGCCGATGAGCTCGGTTCCTTCTTCCATGATAGTGAGGTCGGCGGCCCAGTTGGTGTCGAACACCTTGTCGAAACCGAGGCGGCGCAGGGAGCTGACCATCTGGCCGGTGCTGAGGTCGCCGGGCTTGCCGCCGAAGGGCTCGCTGATGGCTACGCGCACGGAGGGTGCGGTCTGGACCATGACGATCTTATCGGGGTCGCGCAGGGCGTCCCACACTCTCTGGGTGTCGCTGCGGACAGTGATGGCGCCGGTGGGGCAGACCTTGCGGCACTGGCCGCAGAAGGTGCAGGATACTTCGCCAAGGCCCATGTTGAAGGCCGGGGTCACGCGGGCGTTCAGGCCGCGGTAGGCGAAGGAGTAGATGCTGGTGCCCTGAACTTCGGCGCACATGCGCACGCAGCGGCCGCAGAGTATGCACTTGGCAGGGTCGCGCACGAGGCAGGGGTTGGTGGTGTCGAGTTCCATCTCGGGGCGGTTGTATTCGTAGCGCACCTTGCGGATGCCGAGGTTGTTGGCCACGGTCTGCAGCTCGCAGTTGCCGGAACGGGCGCAGGCGAGGCAGTCCTTGGGGTGGTTGGCCAGCAGGAGCTCGACGATATTCTTGCGGGCTTCCAGCACGTCGGGGTCGTGGGTGAACACTTCCATGCCGTCGGTGGCCTTGGCGATGCAGGCGGGCAGGAAGGCGCGGGCACCGGTCACCTTGCACACGCACACGCGGCATGCGCCTTCGGGGCGGAGCAGGGGATGGTGGCAGAGGGTGGGGATGTCGATGCCGACCAGTTTCGCGGCTTCCAGGATGGTGGAGCCGGCGGGAGCGGTGACATTCTGGCCGTCTATAGTCAGAGTAATCATATCACTCATGAGATTTTCTCCTCAGGCTTAGCCGCGGCTGATAGCGCCGAACTTACACTTGTCGATACAGGTACCGCACTTGATGCACTTGTTGGTGTCGATCAGGTGAGCTTCCTTCACCTTGCCGATGATGGCGTTCACCGGGCAGTTGCGGGCACAGAGCGTACAGCCCTTGCACTTGGTGGCGTCGATCTTGTACTGGAGCAGGCTGGTGCAGGCGCCGGCGGGGCAGTGCTTGTCCACGATGTGGGCTTCGTATTCCGAGCGGAAGAAGCGCAGGGTGGAGAGCACGGGGTTGGGAGCGGTCTGGCCGAGAGCGCAGAGGGAAGAGGTGCGCATGGTAGTGGCGAGGCGTTCCAGCTCTTCTATGTCGCCCTGCTTGCCGTTGCCTTCGCAGATGCGCTCGAGTATCTCGAGCATGCGCTTGGAGCCTTCGCGGCAGGGAGTGCACTTGCCGCAGGATTCGGCCTGCGTGAAGGTGAGGAAGAAGCGGGCGAGGTCCACCATGCAGGTTTCCTGGTCCACGACCACGAGGCCGCCGGAACCCATCATGGCGCCAGCTGCGGTGAGGGAGTCGTAGTCCACAGGGTTGTCGAGCAGTTCCTTGGGCAGGCAGGCGCCGGAGGGGCCGCCGATCTGCACGGCCTTGAACTTCTTGTTGTCCTTGATGCCGCCGCAGATGTCGAAGATGATGTGGCGCATGGAGACGCCCATGGGGATCTCGACGAGGCCGGTGTTGTTCACCTTGCCGGTGACGGCGAAGATCTTGGTGCCCGGGGACTTTTCGGTGCCGTCCTGGCGGTATTCTTCGGCGCCGACCTTGATGATGTGGCCGATGGTGGCCAGAGTCTCAACGTTGTTGAGCACGGTGGGCTTTTCCCACAGGCCCTGCTTGGCAGGGAAGGGAGGACGCACGCGGGGCATGCCGCGCTTGCCTTCGATGGAGCGCATGAGGGCGGTCTCTTCGCCGCACACGAAGGCGCCGGCGCCCTGCTTGATTTTCAGGTGGAAGGAGAAGTCGGTGCCGAGGATATTGTCGCCGATGAGGCCGAGGGCTTCAGCCTGCGCGAGGGCGATGCCGAGACGCTTGATGGCCAGAGGATATTCGGCGCGGACATACACATAGCCTTCGGTGGCACCGGTGGCCCATGCGCCGATGAGCATGCCTTCGATGACGGCGTTGGGGTCGCCTTCGAGGATGGAGCGATCCATGAACGCGCCGGGGTCGCCTTCGTCGGCGTTGCAGAGCATGTACTTGGGTTCGGCGGGCTCGGAAGCCATGAACTTCCACTTCATGCCGGTGGGGAAGCCGGCGCCGCCGCGGCCGCGGAGGCCGGACTTGAGCACTTCGTCCAGAGTGGCCTGGCGGCCCATGGTCAGAGCCTTGGCAAAGCCCTGATAGCCGCCGGTGGCAATGAATTCGAAGATGTTTTCAGGGTCGATGCGGCCGCAGTTGTGCAGGACCACACGCTTCTGCAGGTTGTAGAAGAGCACGTCGCGGTAGCTGGGGCGGGGGGCGTTGTCGTGCTCATCCTTGAAGTGCAGGCGTTCGACGGCCTTGCCTTCGATGATGGTGGAGACGATGATCTCGTCGGCGTCTTTAGGGGTCACGCGGACGTAGAAGAGGCCGCCGGGGTAGCAGATGACCAGCGGGCCGACTTCGCAGAAGCCGTGGCAGCCGGTGACGATGATGTCGACCTTGTCATGAAGGCCGTGGGCGTCGATGGAGGCCTGCAGGGCATCCTTCACGGCACCGCAGCCGGAGGACTGGCAGCCGGTGCCGCCGCAGATGAGGATCTGATGCTTGGCTTCGTTGGGCTTGCGGTCGTAGTGGCGCAGGCTGATGAGTTCCTGGGCCTTGGCCTGCAGCTTGGCGAGGGCGGCGGGGGAAGTGAGGCGTTTCAGTTCGAACATATCGTCCTCTCCTTTAGTCCAGATAGCTGTCGAGGATGCCGGGGATGTCGGCGGGAGTCAGACGGCCGTGGGTATTCTCGTTGATCATCATGACAGGGGCGAGGCCGCAGGCACCGAGGCAGGCGACAGTTTCAATGGTGAAGGTAAGGTCGGGCGTAGTTTCGCCGGCCTTGACGCCGAGATGGCTGCATACGGCTTCGAGTATGGTTTTCGCGCCGCGCACATGGCAGGCAGTGCCCTGACAGATGCGGATGATGTTCTTGCCGCGGGGGGTCAGGTGGAACTGAGCGTAAAAGGTGACGACGCCGAACACTTCGGCAACGGGGATATTGAGTTCGGAAGCGATGACTTCGAGAACAGCCTGAGGAAGGTAGCCGTAGACATCCTGAGCATGCTGCAGAACGGGGATGAGAGCTCCCTTGGGATTCTGCTTATAAGGGGTCAGGATATCCATCAGCGGAGCAAGGTCGATATTTTTGCCCGTGCAGTTGCAAGACATGTAGGTATCCTCCTGATACAATCCTAGAACGTGCGTTTAATCACTAGCACACTCGAGGGGGTAAATCTAGCCTTTTTTGAGAAAAAAATGCATCGGGCTGTATTAGGCAAGTGAAAGAATCAATCAGCTATCATATTGTAATAAAAAGATATATTAAATCTTTATCGAAATGGTGGGAAATTAGAGGTGATACATCGTCAGAAAAAATGACTGTTTAATCAAACAGTTCCTTGATTTCGAGAAAAAAGCAAAAAAAGTTATTAAATGTGAAAAAAGCTGCAAAATAGGCCGGAAGGTGGCGGAAAAGAGGCTTTCCCTTGACATAAGCGGCACTTTCGGGGATTGTACCGGGATAGTTTTTTTGGAGGAAATATGTCTAAAGAAGACGCCATTGAAATCGACGGCATCGTGGAAGAAGCTCTTCCCAATGCCATGTTCCTCGTGAAGCTGGAAAACGGCCACCAGGTGCTTTCCCATATTTCCGG
>JAFQPD010000170.1 GCA_017411945.1 Mailhella sp. | reverse complement strand
GGGGGAACATCACCACTTCGCGGTGGGTGATGACCGGGTGCTCCAGCGTTGTCTGTTCAGACATAGAAACCTCGGGATTTTCCCAGATGCGAGAATGCGTTCCGCCCCGCATCGTCCAGCGAGCGGGGCGAAACGCCGATAAAGGGGCAGGAAGGAAACTTCCTGAAAATGTTTTGGAGTTAGGCGGCCTTGCGTCCGAGAACGGGGCCTTCGGTGCCTTCGATGACGCCGCGGGTGATGACGCATTCGTCCACATCCGTGAGGGTGGGCAGATCGTACATGATGTCGAGCATCACTTTTTCGAGCACGTTGCGCAGGCCGCGGGCGCCGGTCTTGTTCTCGATGGCCTTCTCGGCCACGGCACGCAGGGCGTCTTCCTCGAAGCGCAGTTCCACGCCGTCCAGCTCGAACAGCTTCTGGTACTGCTTGACCAGCGCGTTCTTGGGTTCGGTCATGACGCGGAGCAGGTCGTCTACGCTGAGCTCTTCCACATGGGTGATGACCGGGATGCGGCCGATGAACTCGGGGATGAGGCCGAACTGCACGAGGTCGGTGGGCACGAGGCGGTCGAGGAGCTCGCCGAGGCGATGTTCGGTCTTCTTCTCGATGTTCGCGCCGAAGCCCATGGTGGTGCCGCGGGAGCGGGATTCCACCAGCTTCTCGAGGCCGATGAAGGCTCCGCCCATGATGAACAGGATGTTCGAGGTATCCATGCGGATGAACTCCTGCTGGGGATGCTTGCGGCCGCCCTTGGGCGGGATGCTGGCCACCGTGCCTTCGATGATCTTCAGCAGGGCCTGCTGCACGCCTTCGCCCGACACGTCGCGGGTGATGGAGGGGCCGTCGGCCTTGCGGGAGATCTTGTCGATCTCGTCGATGTAGATGATGCCCTTGCAGGCGGCGTCGAGGTCGTAGTCGGCGTTCTGAAGGAGCTGGACGAGGATGTTTTCCACGTCTTCGCCCACATAGCCGGCTTCGGTGAGGGTGGTGGCGTCGGCAATGGCAAAGGGCACCTTGAGCACGCGGGCGAGGGTGCGGGCAAGGAGGGTCTTGCCGCTGCCGGAGGGGCCGAGGAGCAGGATATTGCTCTTTTCCAGCTCGACTCCTTCGATGGCGCCGGAGTGGAACACGCGCTTGTAGTGGTTGTGCACGGCCACGGAAAGTATCTTCTTGGCCTTGTCCTGACCGATGACGTAGTCGTCGAGGCGAGCCTTGATCTCCTGAGGAGTGAGCAGGCCTTCGGGCGCGCTTTCTTCGGAGTCCAGCTTGTCCTGTTCAGCCATGATGGCGGCGCAGGCGCCGACGCACATGTCGCAGATGGCCACATCGCCCTGCATGACGAAGTGCTTGGCGTCGTAGCTGCTCTTTCCGCAGAACGAGCAGAACATTTCTCTGTCTTCGCTCATATTACTTCCCCGCTATGTCAGCCACGTCGCGGCGGCTGGTGAGGATGCGGTCGATGATGCCGAACTTCAGGGCTTCTTCAGGAGACATGAAGTTGTCGCGTTCGCAGGCGGCGGCCACGGCCTTTTCGCTGTTGCCGGTGTTTTCGGCAAGGATGCGGTTGAGGTTCTTCTTGAGGCGCAGGCCTTCCTTCACATGGAGTTCCATGTCGGTGATCTGCCCCTGCGTGCCAGCGGAGGGCTGGTGTATCATGATGCGGCTGTTGGGAAGGGCATAGCGCATGCCCTTGTCGCCGCCGGCCAGCAGGAAAGCTCCCATGCTGGCGGCCTGGCCCATGCACATGGTGGCCACGGGCGGGGCGATGAACTGCATGGTGTCGTAAATGGCCATGCCAGCAGTGACGGAGCCGCCGGGGCTGTTGATGTACATGTAGATCTCCTTCTCAGGGTCCTGGGACTCGAGGAAGAGGAGCTGGGCACAGATGAGGGAGGCGGTGGCGTCGTTCACTTCGTCGCACAGAAGGACGATGCGGTCCTTGAGCAGGCGGGAGAAGATGTCGTACGAGCGTTCGCCGCGGCCGCTGTTCTCGATAACGAAGGGGATGGTCACGTTGAACTCCTTGTGGCGCGTTCCGCGAAGGGGCGCGCGTATAAAAAAAGTGTTCCTCAAGCCGAAGGGCCGGAGGAACACCTTTTTCGGCTTTAAAAATTATTCAGCCTTGGCTTCGGGAGCGACCTTCTGGGCCTTGTCGAACATGAGGGCAAGGGCCTTGCTGGTCATGATGCGGTCCTGGATGTCGTTCACGGCGCCATTCTGATACATGGCGTTGCGCAGCTGCTGGAAGTCCTGCTTGTACTGCTTGGCCATCTGGGCGATCTGCATGTCCACTTCCTGAGCGGAGACTTCGATCTTTTCGCGGCGGGCGAGAGCAAGGAGGAAGATGAACATGCGGGCGCGTTCTTCGGCCTGCTTGCTGGTTTCTTCGCCCATGTTCTTCAGGCTTTCGTCAGCGGCGGCCTTGTCCATGCCCTGCTGTTCGAGGTAGTCACGGATCTCGGCTTCGTATTCAGCCTGATGGTTCTTCAGCACGGCTTCGGGAATGGGGAATTCCACGCCTTCGAGCACGGTGTCCATGAGCTTCTGCTGGGCTTCGGTGTGCACCTTGTCGGCCTTGGCCTGGGAAGCCTGCTGGAAGATCATGGTCTTGAGGGCTTCGAGGCTGGGGAAGCCGAACTTCTTGGCGTAGTCTTCGTCCATTTTGGGGAGGACTTCGCGGCTGATCTTGCGGAGCTTCACGCGCAGGTCGACAGTCTTGCCGCGCAGGGATTCGTCGATGTGGTCTTCAGGGCAGACCATGG
>JAFQPD010000004.1 GCA_017411945.1 Mailhella sp. | reverse complement strand
TTCTTCTTGACCAGCTTGCCGGTCTTCATGTCGTACTTGTACAGAGCCTTGGAGCAGCTGATGTACATGTACTTGCCGTCGCTGCACACGCCCTGACGGCCTTCGACCTTCATGACGTCGGTGAGCTCATAGGTCCACTTGGGGGACATGTCGGGTTCGGGAAGGGCATAGGCCTGAGCGGAAAGGCCGAGCATCATGACGGCGGCAGCAGCGGAAGCGAAGAATTTCTTCATACAACATCTCCTCAGAGTTGCATTGGTGAGCACCCAAAATGGGAAACTCTATTTGCGGCGCATATTATACTTCCCCGCAATACAATTCAATGCCTTTTCTGTATCTTCCGTGCATCTTTCCGTAAAAAGAAAAGCAACTGTCTGTTTTTATAATGAAATTATTTTCTTTTTTTTGAAAAGACCTTCTTCGCTCACGCCTCAGGCTTCGCCCTTTCGGCATGGATGACGACCTCCATGCCCTCTGCGATGGAACGCGTGACCATGCAGCCCTTGACGATGGAAAGGCATTCTTCCAGCACTTCGGCATCCTCGTCGTCCACTTCCACCTTCACGTCCAGCTCTATGCAGTCGAGCCACGAAAGGTCCATCTTCTACACCCTTGCCACACGGGCCTTGCCGAAAACGCGGTGCTTTTCCACGCCGCGTGCAAGCAGCGCCGTGCTCAGCGTGCCGCACCAGCAGTTCAGGCAGGAGGCCTCCAGCAGGGCCGAAGCCGTGCCGCGCCGCCTGTCCGGCCCCACGGCGCTGAAATCTGCGCGGATATCGCCAAGGAGCGGATGCCCGGTGCGGATGATGAAGCCTTCGGCCGTCTGTTCATATTCTGCCATATCGCCTCCTGAAGAACGAGGATATGAAAAAAGGCAGGTAAGCCCTGCCCTATTCCGCGCAGAGCCTGCGCACCAGAGAAAGAAAATCTTTGCGGGGCATCTCCTCCGCCCCAAGCCGGAGCATATGCGGCGTGGCCTGCTGGCAGTCGATGAGCTCCACGCCCTGCGCCCTGAGCTGTTCCACAAGGAAGACGACCGCCGCCTTGGACGCGTAGGGACGAAAATGGAACATGGACTCCCCGAAGAAGACGCGCCCCAGCTTCACGCCGTAAAGGCCGCCCGCGAGCTCGCCGTTTTCCCACACCTCCACGGAATGGGCATGCCCCAGCTCATGCAGGCCGACGTAGGCTTCGAGCATGGCAGGCACTATCCATGTGCCGTCCTGCCCGGGCCGAGGGACTTCTGAGCAATGGCGGATGACGCGCTCGAAGCAGGAGTCCACGCTGAAGGCGAAATCCCGCGCCTGCAAAGCACGCCGCAGGCGCGGGTTCACATGGAGCTTGCCGGGGAAGAGCACGCATCGAGGATCAGGCGACCACCAGAGTATGGGGGAATCCTCATCGTACCACGGGAATATGCCGCGAGAGTAGCCGAGCATGAGGCGGGCAGGCGTGAGGTCGCCCCCGGCCATGAGCAGGCCGTCGGCAGGTGCGTCTTCAGGCTTTGGGAAGACGAGCGGCCCGCCCCGGGGCATCCATGCCAGCGGCCTCGACATGGCCTAGCCTTTCTCGACGGTGAGGCTGAGGTGCTCGGCCTCAGGGCTTTCGGCATGCACGCGCACTCTGCCGCCCTTTTCGAGTCCGCCGAAGAGCAGGAGCTCGGCCAGCCTGTCTTCCACTTCCGTGCGGATGACGCGCTGGAGAGGCCGTGCGCCCATGCGCGGGTCGAAGCCCTTGCCGGCCAGCCATTCACGCGCTTCTGGCGTGAGTTCCAGCGAAACGCGGCGGTCTTCCAGTCCGGGACGGAGTGCGGCCATGGTCTTGTCCACGATGGAGCCCATGAGTTCGCGGGACAGCGAACGGAAGGGGATCATGGCGTCAAGGCGGTTGCGGAACTCAGGGCTGAAAGCCTGCTCCACGGCTCCTGCACTGCGGTCGGACGCCTTGCTCGAAGAACAGAAGCCCACGGGCGACTGCGCCATCTCGCGGGCGCCGGCGTTGGTCGTCATGATGATGACCACGTTGCGGAAGTCGGCCTTGCGGCCGGTGTTGTCCGTGAGCGTGGCGTAGTCCATGACCTGAAGGAGCACGTTGTAGACATCGGGGTGGGCCTTCTCCACTTCGTCCAGCAGGAGCACGGCATGGGGCGTCTTGCGAATGACTTCGGTGAGCAGGCCGCCCTGTTCGAAGCCCACATAGCCGGGAGGAGTGCCGATGAGGCGTGCCACGGCATGCTTCTCCATGTATTCGCTCATGTCGAAGCGCACGAAGGCCACGTCGAGCAGTTCGGCAAGCGTCTTGGCAAGCTCGGTCTTGCCCACGCCGGTGGGGCCGTGGAAGAGGAAGGAGCCCATGGGCCTGTTCTCGCGGCTGAGCCCGGCACGGGAGCGCAGGATGGCGCGCACCACGCCCTCCACGGCTTCATCCTGCCCGAAGATGCGGGCGCGGAGATCGTCGCCGAGCGTGCGCAGGCGGTCCTTCTCTCCGCGGTTCACGCTGCGGGCGGGGATGTTCGCCATGCGGGCCACCACGCGCTCGATATCCTGAACGGAGATGGCAGAGCCCTTGCGGAAGCCGGGCTTGAGCACGGCGGCGGCGCCAGCCTCGTCGAGCACGTCGATGGCCTTGTCCGGCAGGAGGCGGTCCTGGATGAAGCGGGCGGAAAGGTCCACGGCGGCCTGCACGGC
The DNA here is from genome assembly GCA_017411945.1 of Mailhella sp. Taxonomy (GTDB): domain Bacteria; phylum Desulfobacterota; class Desulfovibrionia; order Desulfovibrionales; family Desulfovibrionaceae; genus Mailhella. The sequence goes on along the minus strand of JAFQPD010000004.1, from coordinate 8,319 downwards.
GGCCTTGGAGTACTTCACGCCATGGAACTTTTCGTAATGCGGCTGAAGGCCGCGCAGGATGGCGAGGCAGTCCTCATGCGAGGGCTCGCGCACGTCGATGATCTGGAAACGGCGGCTGAGCGCACGGTCCTTCTCGAAGTGTCCGCGGTATTCCTCGTGGGTGGTCGAACCTATGCAGCGCAGTTCGCCTGCCGCCAGCACGGGCTTGAGCAGGTTGGAGGCATCCATGGAGCCGCCGCTGGTGGAGCCTGCGCCCACGATGGTGTGTATCTCGTCGATGAACAGGATGGCGCCGGGCTTCTGCCTGAGTTCGGCCACCACGCCCTTGATGCGGGCCTCGAAATCGCCGCGATACTTGGAGCCGGCAAGAAGAGAGCCGAGATCCAGGGCGAAGACGGGCGTCTCCCTGAAGGAAGCGGGGACTTCTCCCTGAGCGATGCGCCAGGCGAGGCCCTCGGCGATGGCGGTCTTGCCGGTGCCGGGTTCGCCCACGAGCAGAGGGTTGTTCTTGCGGCGGCGCGACAGAACTTCGAAGAGGCGGGCCACTTCGGGCTCGCGGCCGATGAGCGGGTCGATGCCGCCCTGCTTCGCCTTCTCCACGAGGTCGACGCAGAAGCGTTCCAGAGCGGAAGCCTTCACGGCGGCCTCGGCGCCTTCCTCGCCTTCCGCGGCCTCGGCATTGCCGGAGGCGCGCTTCCCCTTATGGGCGATCTGGCGCAGTATCTCAGGCAATTCGTGAGACACGAACTCGATGACGCGCAGGCGGTCTATGCCCTGCTTCTTGAGGTAATAGGCGGCCCAGCTCTCGGCGTCATGGAACATGGCGGCGAGCACGTCGCCGATATCGGCCTGCTGACGGCCGGAAGAATGCACATGGGCCACGGCATGCTCAAGAACGCGCTCAAGGGCCTCGGTCTGCAGTATCTCGCTTTCCGGGGCGGCCTCTTCGGCCACGGACGGCAGGTAGCGGCTGAGATACTCTTCCAGATCCTTGCGCAGGGCAGGGATATCCGCGCCGCATCCCTTGAGGATGACGCGGCCCAGCTGTTCGCGGGTCATGGCCAGCAGAAGATGCTCCACGGTGAGACATTCATGACGGCGCGAACGCATCTCCATCACGGCGAGCGCGATGGCCTGCATCAGAGAACGACTCATCATAGGCGGGGCCTCCCTTATTCTTTCTCCATGGTACAGAGCAGGGGGAAGCCGGCCTCATTGGCGCGGCGGAGCACCTGCCCCACACGGAATTCTGCTATCTCCTTGGGGTACACGCCGCAGACTCCGCGGCCCTTCTCGTGTACCGCAAGCATAATGGATTCTGCCTCTTCGGCAGTCTTGCGGAATATCTCCATCAGCACCATGACCACGAAGTCCATGGTGGTGAAGTCGTCGTTATGCAGGATGACGCGATACATGGAAGGCTCGCGGAGTTCTTCTTCCAGCGTCACCCCGGATTCGACGCGAGTCTCGCCCTCTGGGATATATTCGCTCATATCAGGCTCCTAGGCGCCGAGTTCGGCCTTGAGGGCGTCGGCCTGGGCGGCAGAGGCAAGGGCTTCCACCATGCTCTCGATCTCGCCCTCCATGAAGCGGTCGAGGGAGTACATGGTGAGGTTGATGCGGTGGTCGGTCACGCGGCCCTGCGGGAAGTTGTAGGTGCGGATGCGCTCGGAGCGGTCGCCGGAGCCGACCTGGGAACGGCGTTCGGCGGCTTCGGCGGCGTGCTGCTTCTCCTGCTCGGCCTGAAGGATGCGGGAAGCGAGGACCTTCATGGCGCGGGCCTTGTTCTTGTGCTGGGAGCGTTCGTCTTCGCAGGTCACCACCACGCCGGTGGGGATATGCGTGATGCGCACGGCGGATTCGGTCTTGTTGACGTGCTGGCCGCCGGCGCCGGAGGCGCGATACACGTCGATGCGCAGATCCTCGGGGCGGAGGTTCACGTCCACTTCATCGGCTTCGGGCATGACGGCAACGGTGGCGGCGGAAGTGTGGATGCGGCCCTGAGATTCGGTGGCGGGCACGCGCTGGACGCGGTGCGTGCCGGACTCGTAGCGCAGGCGGCTGTACACGCGCTTGCCGGAAACGAGGGCGATGACTTCCTTGTAGCCGCCGGCGTCAGTAGGCATCTCGGAGATGATCTCCACCTTCCAGCGCTGGAGTTCGGCATAGCGGCAGTACATATGGAAAAGGTCGGCAGCGAACAGGGCGGCCTCGTCGCCGCCGGTACCGGCGCGCACTTCGAGCACGGTGTTCTTTTCATCGAGGGGGTCGGGCGGCAGGAGCATGACGCGCAGCTGCTGTTCACGCTCGGGCAGTTCGGCCTCTATGCGGTGTATCTCTTCGCGGGCCATCTCGCGGATATCGGCATCGGAATCGCCGAGCAGTTCCTTATTGTCCTCGAGCTGGGCCTTGAGGTCGCGGTATTCGCGGAAGGCGAGCACCACGGGTTCGAGGTCGGCACGGGCTTTGGCGGTCTTGCGGAACTGCTCCATGTCGGAGAGCACGGCCGGGTCGGCCATGGCGGCGTCGAGTTCCACATAACGCTTTTCGAGAGTTTCCAGCTTGGCGAACATGATAAGTTACTCCGTAACAGTATTTTCGGAAGTTTCGAAGCGGCCGGCATAGGGGCTGTCCGGCCCCAAGGCTTCGCGCAGGGCGGCCACGGCGACTTCGAGCTGAGCGTCGTCGGGCTCGCGGGTAGTGAGGTACTGGAGGAAGAGCCCCGGAGAGCGGAGGAGATCCGCCCAGAAGCCGCCTTCCAGCACAGCCGACCAGCGTATCAGCTCATAAGCCATGGAACTGACAGGCACGATCAGCAGTATTTTAAATAAGACTATCCCGGCATGACGCAAGGGGGCGGATTCCGGGTGCCACGCCATGAGCAGGAGCGGCACCAGAACGGCATGCAGGATGATGGCCAGCGAGAGCACGAAGAGCAGGAAGGTGGTGCCGCAGCGAGGATGCAGGCGGCTGCCCTTGCGGGCCGTGGCCACGGTGACCATGCCTCCGGCTTCGAAGGCGTGTATGGCCTTGTGTTCCGCACCATGGTACTGGAACACGCGCCGGATGTCCGGCAGGAGAGATATGGCGGCTATGTAGCCGATGAACATGACGAACTTGAAAAGCCCATCCCAGACATGGAAGGTGAAGCCCTCCATGCCTCCGCCGAGGCCCAGCCGCTGCATGCCCAGAGCAAGGACGTGGGGAGCGGCCACGAAGAGCAGCACAGCCATGACCAGAGCGAAGGCCAGCGTGAGGGCGGCCTCCATGCGGCCCATGGGCCTGTCGTCGTCCTCGCCGCAGGAAAGGTCGGCGGAGCGGTTCAGGGCGCGTATGCCGTTGGACAGCGTTTCCACAAGGATGGGGAAGCCGCGCAGGAACTTCTTCGAACGCAGGCCCTCCGAGCCCATGGTGCGCCAGTTCCGTTTCTCCACGGATATCGCGCCTGAAGGCCGGCGCACAGCCAGAGCGTAGGAAGCGCCGTTGCGCATGAGTATGCCTTCCATCACGGCCTGACCGCCCACCACAGGCAGGGAACAGGCTTTGGAGAGAAGGGAGAGTATGGGAAGGGCTTTGCTCATGCGAAAGTTAATTAAGGTAAGTAAGGTAACGCGTTGATAATGGAGAAGTGCAGGTGAGTTTTGTCGGACTGCGAACGACAGCTCCCGGCACGGGATGTCTTGGATTTCCTAACAGGAAATCCGCTATGGCTGACTTTCCAGTCAGCCGAAGAGTCCTTCGGGCGCAGACCTGACAGAATCGCGCCTCACGAGCCTGCGGCTCTCTCGGCGGCGCTTCGCTGTGACATTAAGGCCGCGCCTCATCTCTGCTCTCGATGTCCGTAAGGCCTGCGTTCACTGCGTTCCGCATGCCTAACGGCCACGGCCTGCGGTCGCCTTCGGTCGGTCCCACCCAGATGCCGCCTTTCCAGGCGGCGTGGGGTCGGCGCTCAAACCGCCGCTTTGCGGCGGCACCTCCGGCGGGGTCAAGGAAGAGACGCTTTGAATAACAGTCGTCCATACTCGAAAACCTCCCCAAGGATATTCCCCGGGGAGGTCCGACTCGTTCCCGGCTCTTCGAATGCCGGTAACAAAGTTACTTCGCGAACTTGGCGTACTTCTTGCGGAAGCGGTCGATACGGCCGGCGGTGTCGACGAAACGCTGCTTGCCGGTGAAGAACGGATGGCAGGCGGAGCAGATTTCGACGTTCACGACTTCGCCCTTGGTGGAGAGAACTTCCACGACGTTGCCGCAGGCGCACACGAGCTTAGCCTTGTACGTTTTAGGATGGATGCCTTCTTTCATGGTACACTCCTCAGATGATTTGCGGACCCACAGGTTCGCCCATACCCACCTTGGTAGGCGGACAGTCGCCTAGTCACCTGATTTACCGCATGTTGAAGATTCAAGTCCGAGAACCCTACTTCTTTTTGCCGGAATAGTCCAGCCTTTTTGCGCCAACTTTCCCAAAAGTGACTGCCTTCACTGGACGTAGGCCGCCGGAAAGGCTATATCCTCTTCCATGCGCTACTATCCTCTCTTCCTCGACCTCGCCGAAGCCCGCTGCCTGCTGGTGGGCGCCGGGCGCGTGGGCCGCCGCAAGGCCGCCACGCTGCTCGAATGCCGCCCCGCCTCCCTGCTCGTGCTCGACCCAGGCATGGACGAAGCCGCCTTCCGCGGATCCCTCTCCGGCATGGACTGCGCCCCGCTCTCCTGCGAGGCCCGCTCATTCCGCCCCGAAGACATCGAGGGCGTCTCTCTCGTCTTCGCGGCGACCCCCTCCGCCGAGGTCAACTCCGCCATAGCCCGCCTCTGCCGGGCCTCCGGCGTGCTCTGCAACGTGGCCGGGCCGCTGGAAGAGGACGCCGCGGGGAGCTTCATCGTTCCCGCCCATGTGGAGGACGGCCCGCTCGTGCTGGCCCTTTCCACCAGCGGAGGAAGCCCTGCCCTTGCCCGCGCCCTGAAAGAAGACCTTGAAAGCTGGCTCGGCGCGGGATATTCTCGCCTCGTGCGCCTGCTCGAAGCCCTGCGCCCGCGCCTTCTGGCCCTTGGGCTCGGCTCCGATGCCGACGCCGAGATCTTCCGCGCCATCTGCGCCCGCCCCCTGAGGGACCGGCTCATGGCCGCCCTTGCCGAGCGCGACGCCGCCCGCACCGACGCCCTGCTCGCCGCCGTACTGCCCGCCGCCCTTTCCTTCTCAGCACTGGAGATAGTACATGGAATGGACTGACATATTCTCGTACCTCAGCCTAGCCTTCTACGGCCTCGCCACCGTAGCTTCGCTCATAGGCCTGCTGGGCCGTTCGGCCCGCGCCAAGAAGCTGGCCGTGATGTTCTGCAGCACGGGCTTCGCCGCCCACACGGCATGGCTCATCGCCAGCCTGGCCGACGGCTCGTTCAGCGCCGTTTCCCGCGGCTTCTACCTCATGCCGCTCTCATGGGTCCTGGCCGGAGCGGGCCTCTTCATGGCACGCCGCCAGCGTCAGGACATCGCCCTGCACTTCGTTTCCCCCTGGGCCTTCTTCCTCGGCTCCTGCGCCGTGGGCTTCGCCGAAACTCCGGGCGCGCCGCTCATCGCCGGGCCGCTCTTCGTCATGCACCTCGTCGCCGTCTTCATAGGCGTGGGCGTCATGGCCGTGGCAGCCGGCGCGGGCAGCATCTTCCTCCTTCAGGAAAAAAGCATCAAGAACAAAGCCCCGCTGGAAGGCTTCCGCCGCGACCTGCCCTCCCTCGGCACGCTGGACAAGGTGAACGCCATGGCCACCATAGTGGGCTTCCCCTGCTACGCCGTGGGCGTGCTCTGCGGCTTCCTCTGGGCGCGCATACACTGGGTGAGCTTCGGCACAGGCGATGTCAAGGTATGGATATCCCTCGTCATCCTCGCCATCTACGCCCTTCTTTTCCATCAGCGGCAGGCTCTTGGCTGGCGCGGCCGCAAGCCCGCCCTCCTTGCTCTCGTCATCTTTTCCGCCTCGCTGTTCTCCATGTTCGTGGTGAACACGGTCTTCCCCACGCAGCACGGCTTCTAGGCCGCCACGCACAGCATCATCGACATCATGAACAGCACCATACATCTCATCGGCATCAATCACCGCACCGCCGCCGTGGAGGTACGCGAAAAGTTCGCGCTCACCAATTTCTGCTCTCCCGAGACCTGGGCCATACCCAACAGCGAAGGAGTTCGAGAATCCCTCATCCTCTCCACCTGCAACCGCGTCGAAGTCCTGGTGGTGGGCGATGGCGACGAACCGCGCCGCCGCGCCCTGCAGTGCTGGGCCCATGCCCGCGGGCGCACCGTGGACGAGCTCACCCCCTACCTCTATCAGTATAAAGACAGCGAGGCCGTGCGCCACCTGTTCAGCGTGGCTTCCAGCCTCGACTCCCTCGTGCTCGGCGAACCGCAGATTCTCGGCCAGCTCAAGGCCGCCTACACCAAGGCCCGCGACTGCAAGAGCACCAGCACCATACTGAACCGCCTCCTGCACAAGGCATTCTCCGTGGCCAAGCGCGTACGCACCGAAACGGGCGTCGCCTCCAGCGCAGTCTCCATCAGCTACGCCGCCGTGGAGCTCGCCAAACGCATCTTCGACGACATGAGCGAGCACGAAGCCCTCATCATCGGCGCAGGCGAAATGGCGGAACTGGCCGCCATGCATCTGGTGCAGGCCGGAGTGAAGCGCATCCGCGTGTCGAACCGCACCTTCGCCAAGGCCGAAGAGCTGGCCGCCAGCCTCGGCGGCGAGGCCGTGCCCTTCGACCAGCTCTTCGAACAGCTCGTGGAAACCGACATCGTCATCAGCTCCACCGGCGCGCCCGACGCCATCATCCATGAACAGGACATGCGCGACGTGCTGAAGAAGCGCAAGAACCGCCCCATGTTCCTCATCGACATCGCCATGCCCCGCGACATCGACCCCTCGGTGAACACGCTGGACAACATTTATCTCTACGATATCGACGACCTCAAGGAAGTGGTGGAAGAAAACCTCGCCGGCCGCCGCGAAGAAGCCGTGAAGGCCCGCGCCATCGTGGACGAAGAAACCGAAAGCTTCCGCCAGTGGCTGGATTCCCTCACGCTCCAGCCCACCATCGTGGCCCTTGGCGAACGCGGCAGGCGCATCGTGGACGAAGAGCTTGCCAAGACCCTGCACCGCCTCGGCAATGTGGACGAAGCCACCCGCGAAGCCCTAGAAATCATGGCTCAGTCGCTGGTGAAACGCTTCAACCATGAACCCATAGCCTTCCTCAAGAACCGCTTCCACGAATCGGACCGCCCCGAAGCCACTCTGGAAGCCGTGAGCACTGTGCAGCGCATGTTCGGCCTGAAATAGGACGCCGATATCCTTGCATATCGCCAGCGCGGCGGGCCTTGCGCCCTCCGCGCTTTTTTTTCGCCTTGTACTGAGGACGCATCTCCTGCCTGACGGATAGGATTTTTTCGTAATTGTCAAAAATCAGCCTGTGATTCTCCAAGTATTGACTATTCCGCAAAGCATGATTGACTTTTTTGTTCCCTTCGTGAATTATCGAACGGATATCTTTTTTTACGCCAAGGAGAGAGGTCGCTATGGAATTCCTCGACAGCTTCGTCAACTGGTCTAACAACATACTCTGGTCGTATGTGCTCATCGGCATGCTGGTGGGTCTGGGCCTGTACTTCACTGCACGCATCAAATTCGCCCAGCTCAGCATGATCGGCGAAATGTGCCGCCTGCTCAAGGAAGGCACCCATAAGGAAGGCGGCCAGATCAGCTCCTTCCAGGCCTTCTGCATCAGCACCGCTTCCCGCGTGGGCGTGGGCAACATCGCCGGCATCGCCATCGCCATCATGGTCGGCGGCCCCGGCGCCATCTTCTGGATGTGGGTCATCGCCCTGCTCGGCGCGGCTTCCGGCTTCGTGGAAAGCACGCTCGCCCAGATCTACAAGGTGCGCGATCCTCTGACCGGCGGCTTCCGCGGCGGCCCTGCCTACTACATCAAGAACTGCCTCGGCAACGCCAAGGCGGCCGCTCTCTTCGCCATCCTGATCTCCGTGACCTTCGGCATGTGCTTCAACTCGGTGCAGTCCAACACCATCACCGACGCCCTGAACAGCCAGTTCGGCATCAACAAGTATGCCATCTGCGTGGCCCTCACTGCCGTTTCCGCTGTGGTCATCTTCGGCGGCATCAAGCGCATCGCCGCCCTGAGCAGCTGGCTCGTGCCCCTCATGGCCACCTCCTACCTGCTCATGGCCTTCATCGTCATCATCCTGAACATCACCGAAGTGCCCGGCATGATCGCCACCATCGTGTCCCAGGCCTTCTCCCCTGACGCTGC
>JAFQPD010000169.1 GCA_017411945.1 Mailhella sp. | reverse complement strand
TCGTAGCAGGCGGTGTATTCCGCCCGGCGGGTGATGCGCCGTTCTCTGGGCCAGGTCAGTGACACGGGCATTTCCTGCTGCGCTTCCGTTTTTTTAAACGCAAAATGTGGGCGCTGCGTAACGCCGCGCCCGAAACATTTGCATTAACTGACCAAATCCCCGCAGAGGGAGACTTGGGAAGCGCTTCGCCTGACTAGGCGGACAGGGTCTTGCGGCCCTTGGCGCGACGGCGATTGATAACGGCGCGGCCGTTGGGGGTAGCCATACGAGCACGGAAGCCGTGGGTGCGCTTTCTGCTGATCTTGCTGGGCTGGTAAGTTCTTTTCATGACGCGAGGTCTCCTTACTGAAATTGGAACAAGTTGGTATAGCCTGCCTTGGGCTCTTAGTCAAGCTTAAGCAGGCTTCTTCTGCACTGGAACGCCTTGGATCATTTTCGTGGCGCGCCCCTATCAATATGCCAGCCCGGCCTTCTCGGCAAGGAAAATTAAAGGGAAAAGAAATTTTTATGTGCGTCCGGAGCAGGTGACAGGCGAAATGTTTGCGCATAAGGTGAGGTATCAAGTTTCGCCGCACAGGCGGCAAAGGATCAGCCATGAAGGACGTTCCCATCCTCCGCGTTGCGGCCATACACGACCTTTCCGGCTTCGGCAGAGCTTCGCTCACCGTGGCCATACCCATTCTTGCCACCATGGGCATACAGGTCTGTCCTCTGCCCACGGCCGTGCTTTCCTCGCAGACCGGCGGCGGCATGACCGGCTTCACCTTCCTCGACCTCACTGACCAGATGGGGCCCATGATGGATCACTGGGCCTCGCTGAACCTGAAGTTCGACGCCGTGTACTCCGGCTTCCTCGGTAGCCCTGACCAGTCGGAGCTGGCGAGCCGCTGTATCCGGGAGTTCCGCGCCCCGGGCGGTATTGCGGTTGTCGACCCCGTTCTGGGCGACAACGGCCAGCTCGACCCGACCCAGACACCTGAGATGGTGGAAGCCATGCGCCGCCTTGTGCGCGAGGCCGATATCATCACGCCCAATTTTACCGAGGCCTCGTTCCTGCTCGACCAGCCCTACCGGCCCGATATCAGCGAGGAAGGCCTGCGCGACCTTCTGCGCGAACTGGCGTCCATGGGCCCCTCGGCCGTGGTCATCACCAGCGCGCCGTCGGAAAAGCAGGGGCATCTCGCCACCGTGGCTTATGACGGCCGCCGCTTCTGGAAGGTGGAAGTTCCCCACATGAACGCGTTCTACCCCGGCACCGGCGACGCCTTCGCCAGCGTGCTTACCGGCAGTCTGCTTCTGGGCGACAGTCTTCCCGTGGCCGTCGACCGCGCCGTGCAGTTCGTTGTCCTCGGTATGCGCGCCACCTACGGCTACGATATCCCGCACCGTGACGGCGTCCTGCTCGAACGCGCCCTCCCGGCCCTGCGCCTCCCCTTCATGGGCGGGAGCTATACGGAGTTTTAAGAGATTTTTTGTGGGGGAGATAAACTCCCCCACACCCCCATAATTCGTGAGGCCGATGCCGCCTGAACTGCGTTCAGTCTGGCATCGGCCTCACGTTTATGGAGATGAGGGAGTAAACAGAGAAAGGCCGCGGAATTTCTTCCACGGCCTTTCTGAATACGGTCGGTCTGGCGGAAGCCGGAGCCTCCGTCAGCCGAAAATCCATCTTAGGCAAGGGCCTGCAGGAGCAGGAGAGCCACGATGTTGATGATCTTGATCATGGGGTTGACGGCGGGGCCAGCGGTGTCCTTGTAGGGGTCGCCGACGGTGTCGCCGGTAACAGCGGCCTTGTGAGCGTCAGAGCCCTTGCCGCCGAAGTTGCCTTCTTCGATGTACTTCTTGGCGTTGTCCCAAGCGCCGCCGCCGGAGGTCATGGAGATAGCCACGAACAGACCGGTGACGATGGTGCCCATGAGCATGGCGCCGAGGCAGGCGAAGGCAGCAGCCTGACCGCCGCATTCCTTGATCACGAAGTACACGACCACGGGAGCGAGCACGGGCAGGAGGGAAGGAACGATCATTTCCTTGATGGCAGACTTGGTCAGCATGTCCACGCAGGCGCTGTAGTCAGGCTTGCCGGTGCCTTCCATGATGCCGGAAATGGTGCGGAACTGGCGGCGGACTTCCACGACGACGGCAGCGCCGGCGCGGCCCACGGCCTTCATGCCCATGGCGCCGAACAGGTAGGGGAGCAGGCCGCCCACGAAGAGGCCGACGAGCACATAGGGATCCTGGAGAGCGAACTGGACCTTGAGGTCAGGGAAGAAGCGGTGCAGGTCTTCGGTGTAGGAAGCGAAGAGCACGAGAGCGGCGAGAGCGGCGGAACCGATGGCATAGCCCTTGGTCACGGCCTTGGTGGTGTTGCCGACGGCGTCGAGGGCGTCGGTGGTTTCACGGATGCTTTCGGGCAGGCCGGACATTTCGGCGATGCCGCCGGCGTTGTCGGTCACGGGGCCGTAGGCGTCAAGGGCGACGATCATGCCGGCGAGAGCGAGCATGGTGGTAGCGGCAAGGGAGATGCCGAAGAGGCCGGCCTGAGCGTAGGCGAAGAGGATGCCGGCGCAGATGATGATCACAGGAGCGGCGCAGGCTTCCATGGAAACGGCGAGGCCCTGGATGACGTTGGTGCCGTGGCCGGTGGCAGAAGCCTTGGAGATGCTGCGCACGGGGCGGTAGGCGGTGGAGGTGTAGTATTCGGTCACCATAACGATGAGGCCGGTCACCACGAGGCCGGAGAAGCAGCACATCAGCAGGTTGCAGGCGCCGAAGGCGTTGCCCTGGATGGCCATGTTGGTTTCGCCGGCGAACATCACCATGGTGAGGATGGCGATGAGGATGGCGGAGATGACGCCGGTGGCGATGAGGCCCTTGTAGAGAGCCTTCATGATGTGGCGGTCAGCACCGAGCTTCACGAACTTGGTGCCGAGCACGGAGGCCACGATGCACACGCCGGAGATGAGCAGGGGGAACAGGATCATCTTGGTCTGCAGGGCGCCTTCGAAGAAGATGGAGGCCAGAAGCATGGTGGCCACCACGGTGACGGCGTAGGTTTCGAAGAGGTCAGCGGCCATGCCGGCGCAGTCGCCCACGTTGTCGCCCACGATGTCGGCGATAACGGCGGGGTTGCGGGGGTCGTCTTCGGGGATGCCGGCTTCCACCTTGCCCACGAGGTCAGCACCGACGTCAGCACCCTTGGTGAAGATGCCGCCGCCGAGACGGGCGAAGATGGAGATGAGGGAGGCGCCGAAGGAGAGGGCCACGAG
>JAFQPD010000168.1 GCA_017411945.1 Mailhella sp. | reverse complement strand
TCAGTTGACCACCAGATGACGCCGACCTTGTTCGCAAGGCTCTTTCGCGCTTCGCGCTTTCGCCTTGCTCACTGGCGGAGCGGCTGTCGGGCACCGCTTCGCGGGCCCTCCGACCTAAAGCATCACACGGAGCCTGCCCGCGGGGAGGGGAGGGCCTCCGTTGTACGTCAGGCATGCCGTCGTTTCAAAAACACGGATACGCGGGGACTTCCAGAATGTTCCAGAAGACCGCCGCGCGGACCGGGACGAGTACGTCCTCTTATAAAGGCGCCGTCCGGCCCGAGGCTTCCTTGACCCCGCCGGAGGCGCCGCCGCAAAGCGGCGGTTTGAGCGCCGACCCCACGCCGACTGGAAGTCGGCATCTGGGTGGGCGAGGCGCGGTCTACTGGTCACAGCGGAGCGCCGCTGAGAGAGCCGAAGGCTCGCGAGGCGTGCTCCGGTCAGGTTTCGCCCGAAGGACTCTTCGGCTGACTGGAAAGTCAGCCATAGCGGATTTCCGGCTAGGAAATCCAAGACATTCACCCGGCATATCGAAGAAAAATCCCCAATATGCCGGATGACCCCAGAAAATCTTTACTCCCTGCCGGTCCAGCAGTAGGTGCACACGCGGTCCGCCGGCATGCCGATGGCTTCGATGAGGCCTTCGAGGGACTGGTAGCCCAGGGAGGCGAAGCCGAGGCGGTCGCAGATGGACTTGAGCAGGGCCTGCCCGCGCGCGGTGGTGGCGTCGGCGTATTCGTCGAGGTGCCTGTGGCCTTCGTCGCCTTCGAGCCGCTGGATGTGGCGGCGGGCGATGAGGTCCAGCTCGTTGTTCGAGCGCGAGAAGTTCAGGAACTTGCAGTTGAACATGATGGGCGGGCAGGCCGAGCGCATGTGCACTTCGGCCGCGCCGGAGCCGTAGAGGAAGTCCACGGTTTCGCGCAGCTGGGTGCCGCGCACGATGGAATCGTCCACGAAGAGCAGCTTCTTGCCCTGGATGAGCTCAGGCACGGATATCTGCTTCATCTTGGCCACGAGGTTGCGCACGTTCTGGTTGGCGGGGGTGAAGGAGCGCGGCCAGGTGGGCGTGTACTTGATGAAGGGGCGGGCGAAGGGGATGGAGCAGCGGTTGGCGTAGCCTATGGCGTGGGGGGTGCCGGAATCGGGCACGCCGGCTATGCAGTCCACGTTGGGCAGCGTGCCGCGGGCTATCTCGTTGCGGGCCATGATCTCGCCGTTGCGCGTGCGCATGACTTCGACGTTCACGCCCTCGTAGTTGGAGTTCGGGTAGCCGTAGTAGGTCCAGAGGAAGGCGCAGATGCGCATTTCCTTGCGGGGCGGGGAGAGCTGCTCGTAGCCTTCTTCGGTGAGGTGCACTATCTCGCAGGGGCCGAGTTCGTAGGCGTCCTCGTAGCCGAGCTTGTGGTAGGCGAAGGATTCGAAGGAAACGCAGTAGCCGTTGTCGTCCCTGCCTATGTGCACGGGCAGGCGGCCCATCTTGTCGCGCGCGGCGATGATGCCCGTCTTGGTGAGCACGAGTATGGTCATGGAGCCCTGGATGACGTCCTGCGCGTGCAGGATGCCGGAGGCTATGTCGTCGCGCTGGTTGATGAGCGCGGCCACGAGCTCGGTGCCGTTCACCTTTTCGTTGCTGCCCACCATGAACTGGTGGCGATGGTCGGAGAAGTACTGCTGGATGAGGTCTTCGGCGTTGTTGACCACGCCCACAGTGCAGATGGCATAGGTGCCGAGGTGCGAGCGCACGAGCAGGGGCTGGGGGTCCACGTCGCTTATGCAGCCGAAGCCGCTGCAGCCGTTGAAGTCCTGCAGGTCGTGCTCGAACTTGGTGCGGAAGGGAGTGTTCTCGATATTGTGTATCTGACGCTGATAGCCCTGTTCGATGTCGTAGACGCACATGCCGCCGCGCTTGGTGCCGAGGTGGGAGTGGTAGTCTACGCCGAAGAAGACATCGAGCACAATGTCGCGCCGCGATATGGCGCCGAAGAAGCCGCCCATGGGGAGTCCTTTTGCCGGTGCGTTCCGGCGGGATGACCGGGCCTTTTCCTTTAATATGGAGACGGATGGGAAGGCGGAGAAGGCTGGTCCGTGGGCCTCTGGCGGGTGCCGGAGGCTGAGTGATTCGCGCAGGCCCGGTGGCCGCTTCGAGCCGGCAGGAGCGCGGCTCTGGCCTGCGAAAGGCCACAGTTCCCCCTACCCCGTGCGGGACGGGGCTGGAAGCCTTCCGCCGGGGGCTGGCGGAGGCGTGGGCCTGCCGTGCGGATGCGTGCCGGAGGGAACGGCGCGGGGCACGGGATGCCTCGATGCCGCAGGCTGGCCGGAGGCCGGAGCTCTGCGGGAGGGTCGGCTGCCACGAGAAGGCCGTGGGCTGGCCGCTGTGCCGCCCCTTTCCGCCCTGCATGAGGACGAGGACGAGCGGCGGAGCCTGCGGAGACGGAGAGAGCGTGCCGCATGGCTGTGGCCGGGGCCCGGAAGGGCGCGGCCTGCCCGGAGCGGGATGCCGTGGCGGCTATGCCGTGGCGGCTTTTCCTGCGCCGTGGCGCGTTTTTGCCCTTCCGGCCTCCGTGAAGGAGGGAAGGGCCGGGGCGAACGTCGCCCGCTGGCCTGCCTCGCGCCGCCTGTCCGCCGGAGGGAACAGCGGAGGGATAGGCCGGAGGCCGGAAGCGTGCCGCGCGGCATGGGCCGGGCGGCGATGCGGATGCCCGGAGGCTTCCGCTGTGCCCGCGAGGGCGGGGCAGTCGGGGGACTGCGGATGCCGCGAGGAGCGGCGGGGCAGTCTGCCGGGGCGGACTGCGGGTCGGCAGGGATACTGCCGGGTCGGCTTCGGCCTTCTTCCGAATGAGGGATAGGACGGAAGCGGCGGCTTTGCCGTATCTTCCCGGAACTCTTCCTTTTATCGCCGGAGGGAACGGCGGGCGGGAAGGCCGGGAGCGAGGCCCGTGAGGGCCGGATGCAGTCGGGTGACTGCGGAGGCAGGGCGGGCCCTGCCGGGGCGGCTCCGCTGTCCTTTTGGGGGAGGGCGAGGCCGGGAGAGCAGGCTTCGGGCGGGCTCGGCATCTTCCCGTGAGATCCGCATGCTGGAGGGAACAGCGCGGGAGCCTCGGGAGTTCCGGAGGGCCTTGGGCCTGCGTGCCTGCCGGAGCAGGCGGGGCGGGCTTCCGCAGAGTCTGGCGACGCTGGCGGGGAGCCGGGTGCGCCTCTCCTGCCGCATGCGGCGCGTTTCCGAGGAGGGATGCACGGAAGGCGCAGGGGCGCGGCGGTGGGCGCGGGGCCGGGGCTTGCTTCTCTCGTCCTGCCCTCTTCCTTATTCCACTGGAGGGATCAGCGGGGAAGGCAGGGGGCGGAGCTTTCGAAGGGCCTTCGGCCTATGTTTTCCGGGCTTTGCCGGGCGGCTGGTGCCGGGCGAGGCCAGCGGCGGGCCCATGTGGAGGCGGGCTGTGTGGCTGGTGTTGGACGCGTGGCGTCCGGCGCGGCAGGCCGTGTTCCGGGGCGTACCGGAGGGGCTTCGCCTTGCGGCGGAGCGGGGCTGGCGTTCCTGCATCTGCTTCCGAGTGAGGGATGGAACGGAAGGCGCAAGCGGGAAGCCGGCGGGGCTTTTCCTGCGCTGAGGGATGGCGCGGGGGAGGCCCGGGGCGCGGCGTGCCCCTTTCGGGAGCCGCACGCGCTCTGGAGTCCGAGCATGCTTTTTCCCCAGAAAATATGCAGGGCGGAGAAGCCTTTGGGGGGCCTCCCCGCCCGGGAGTCTTAGGCGAAGAAGAGCTTGGAGAGGGTCATGGGGTCGATGTACTGGCCGTCCTTGTACACGCGCATGTTGCCGGAGGCCACTTCGTCGATGAGCATGACCTTGCCGTCGGCGTCGTAGCCGTATTCGAACTTGATGTCGTAGAGCACGAGGCCCTTTTCGGCGAGGTCGTCGGCGATGATCTGGGTGATCTTCTGGGTCATGGCCTTCATGTCTTCGTACTG
>JAFQPD010000167.1 GCA_017411945.1 Mailhella sp. | reverse complement strand
ATCACTCTCTCTTAGAACACGCCGCTGACCTTGCCGGTCTCCACGTCCACGTCCACGCGGCGGAAGGCGGGGTTGGCGCCGGTGCCGGGCATGAGGGAGATAGTGCCGGAAACGGGCACCACGAAGCCCGCGCCGCCGTAGATGAGCACGTCGCGCACCTTCAGGCGCCAGCCGGTGGGAGCACCCTTGAGGCTGGGATTATCGGAGAAGGAATACTGGGTCTTGGCCATGCAGAGGCCGAGTTCGTGGGCATCGTCACGCTGCTGGATGGTAGCGAGCTTGGCTTCGGCTTCGGCGGAGAAATCCACGCCGTCGGCACCGTACACCTCCTTGGCCACCAGTTCGATGCGTTCCTTGAAGGGCATGGACCAGTCGTAGAGGGGCTTGAACTCGGTCTTTTCCTCGCAGGCGTCCATAACGGCGTCGGCCAGTTCCAGAGCACCCTTGCCGCCATGTTCCCAATGGGTGGAGGTAGCGACGCGAGCGCCGGCGGCTTCGCAGATCTCACGGATCTTGGCGATCTCGGCGGGGGTATCGGTCACGAAGGAGTTGATGCACACCACGGGGGACACGCCGGACTTCTTCACGTTCTCGATGTGACGGATGAGGTTGCAGCAGCCGGCTTCCACATAGCCCACGTTCTCGGTGGAGTACTCTTCGGGGAGGGGACGGCCGGGCACGGGAGTGGGCGCACCGCCGTGGCTCTTGAGGGCGCGCACGGTGGCCACGATGACGGCGGCATCGGGAGTGAGGCCGCTGTAGTGGCACTTGAGGTTCCAGAACTTTTCGTAGCCGATATCGGCGCCGAAGCCGGATTCAGTGACGAGGTAGTCGCAGAGCTTGAGGCCGATGCGGTCGGCGATGACGGAGCTCTGGCCGAGAGCGATATTGGCGAAGGGGCCGGCATGCACGAAGACGGGCTGGCCTTCGATGGTCTGGATGAGGTTGGGGTTCAGGGCTTCCACCATCCAGGCAGTCATGGCGCCATCGACCTCGAGGTCGGCGGTGGTCACAGGCTTGCCGTTGCGGTCGTAAGCCACGATGATCTTGCCCATGCGGCGGCGCATGTCGGCAAGGTCGCTGGAAACGGCGAGGATGGCCATGACTTCACTGCCCACGGCAATGTCGAAGCGGGAACGCATCATGAAGCCGTCGAACTTGCCGTTCACGCCGTCCATGCCGATGATGATATTGCGCAGGGCCTGACAGCAGAAGTCCATGACCCAGCCCATGTTCACGTTGGTGGGGTCGATGTTCAGCTTGGGCATCTTGGACAGGGTCATGATGCGCTCATCGCTGTTGTTGCGCTCATGCTGCATGCGCGAGGTGAGGGCCACCATGGCGAGGTTGTGAGCGTTGGTAACGGCGTTGATGTCGCCGGTGAAGCCGAGGGAATACTGGGTGAGCGGGATGCACTGGGAAAGGCCGCCGCCTGCGGCAGAGCCCTTCATGCCCATGGTGGGGCCGCCGGAAGGCTGGCGGATGGCGGCTGCGGCAAGCTTGCCGCGCAGGCCGAGGCCCTGCACGAGTCCGATGGTGGTGGTGGACTTGCCTTCGCCCAGAGGAGTGGGGGTGATGGCGGTGACGTCGATATACTTGCCGTTGGGCTTGTCGGCCAGACGCTTCAGCACGGCGCGGTAGTCGATCTTGCCCATGTAGTGGCCGTAAGGCAGCAGTTCGCTTTCTTCAAGGCCCAGCTCCTTGCCGAGCTGATAGACGGTCTTCATGGTTTTTTCGGCATCCTGGGCGATCTCCCAGTCCGCATGCTTCTTAGGATCGAGTGCCATATCCTTACTCCTTGAGAGGTTGTGGTGCGAGCATTACTCAATGCTTCAGTATAGACCGGCAAATCATTCAGCACAAGAGGCGGGGATGCCCGCCCGCAAAAATAGTATGCTGTTGCAAGAGCGGCGTGTAAGGGATACTTTCTCGGCGGATATCAAGAAGCGCATACGCGCCAGAGGGGAAAACATGAAAGAAAGCACCAGACAGCTCATCGAGCAGATGCAGGTCAACGAGAAGACCGACAGCGAGATATACCGCATCCTCGCCAAGCGCATCAAAGGCGAGAACGGCGAGATACTCCGCCAGATGGCCGAGGAAGAAGCCGCACACTGCACCGTGTGGGGCCGCTATACCGCCAAGTCCTGCCTGCCGAACAAGTGGAAGGTGTGGCTCTACGTTGCCATGGGCTGGGTCTTCGGCCTGACCTTCGTCATCAACCTTCTGGAATTCGGCGAAGACAAGGCAGGAAGCCGTTATGCCGACATCATGGACGAAGTGCCCGAAGCCAAGTACCTCATGGAAGAAGAGCGCAAGCACGAGGAACAGCTCGCCGCCATGATAGATGAGGAAAAGCTGAAGTATATCGGAAGCATGGTGCTCGGCCTCAACGACGCCCTCGTGGAGCTCACCGGCGCGCTCGCAGGCTTCACCCTCGCCCTCGGCAGCAACGCCACCGTGGGCCTCGCCGGCTTCATCACCGGCGTTTCCGCCACGCTCTCCATGGCCGCTTCGGAATACCTTTCCAAGAAGGCCGACCCCAGCGAGAAGCACCCCTTCAAGGCCGCCGTCTATACCGGCATAGCCTACCTCATCACCGTGGCCTTCCTGCTCCTGCCCTATACCATGTTCTCCTCGCCCTTCCTCGCGCTGGGCTTCTGCCTCTTCAATGCCGCCTGCATCATCGCGGCCTTCACCTTCTTCGTCTCCGTGGTGCGCCGCGAAACCTTCCGCCCGCAGTTCATGGAAATGATATGCATCAGCTTCGGCGTGGCCGCCGTCTCCTTCCTCATCGGCTGGGCCGCCAAGACGTGGATAGGGATAGAGATGTAGTTTTGCGGGGGAAGGGAAGAAAACTTTCGAGAAAGCTTTTCTTCCCTTCCCCCGCACCCCCATCCCATCTTTCAAAGCTTTTTAATTTGACCTCAGAAAAAGGCTGTTCAAGCTCACAGTTTAGAGCTCGGACAGCCTTTTCTATTACCTAAATAAAAAGTTTGAAGGGTGGGGGGGGTGCAGGGGGAGGAGGGAAAATTTACAAATTTT
>JAFQPD010000166.1 GCA_017411945.1 Mailhella sp. | reverse complement strand
GGGTGCCGCGGAGCTTGTTCACCACGAGGGTGGCGAGGGCTTCGCCGTCCACGTCTTCAGCGATGATGACGAGGGGGCGGTTCATCTTGGCGACCTGCTCGAGCACGGGCAGCATTTCCTTCATGGTGGAGATCTTCTTCTCCTGCACGAGGATGAAGGGGTTCTCGAGTTCGCAGACGAGCTTTTCAGGATCGGTCACGAAGTAAGGGGAAAGGTAGCCGCGGTCGAACTGCATGCCTTCGACGGTGTCGAGAGTGGTTTCGAGGCCCTTGGCTTCTTCAACGGTGATGACGCCTTCCTTGCCCACGCGGCCCATGGCTTCGGCGATGATGTTGCCGATGGTGGCGTCGGAGTTGGCGGAAATGGTGCCGACCTGGGCGATCTCGCGCTGGTCGCGGGTGGGCTTGGCGATGTTGCCGAGCTCTTCGGTGATGGCGGCCACGGCCTTGTCGATGCCGCGCTTGATGGGCATGGGGTTGCGGCCGGCGGCCACGAGCTTCACGCCTTCGCGGTAGATGGCCTGGGCGAGCACGGTGGCGGTGGTGGTGCCGTCGCCGGCGGCGTCGTTGGTCTTGGCGGCAACTTCGCGCACGAGCTGGGCGCCCATGTTCTCGAACTTGTCTTCGAGTTCGATTTCCTTGGCAACGGTCACGCCGTCCTTGGTGATGACGGGGGCGCCGTAGGCCTTTTCGATGAGCACGTTGCGGCCCTTGGGACCGAGGGTGACCTTAACGGCATTGGCGAGCTTGTCCACGCCGAGGGCCAGACGTTCGCGGGCCTTGGCGTCGAAGAGAACTTCCTTAGCAGACATGATATGTACTCCAGATGATTGGAAAAGTTATGAGAAAAACTCGAAGGGTGGGAGCTGGTCTCCCCGGGCCTGCCTTCAGGCGGCGGGCCTGAGGAACAGGAACCTTTCGAGACCGGGGCCTTGGCGCGTCCTGCTTTTTCGGCAGGCGGCTTTCGGGCTGGTCTCCCCGGAGCCTGCCTTCAGGCGGCTCCGCCGGACGCTGGGAGCAGCCGCGATTTACTCGCGGCGTACGCGCCCCGCGTCCATGAAAGTGCTGTGCCGGAAGCCGGTGTCCCGGACTGGGCGGCCGGCATTCCGCACCGAACTTCCTTAGTCGAGAATGGCGAGGATGTCTTCTTCGCGCATGATGATGTGGTCGGCGCCGTTCACCTTGATCTCGGTGCCGGCATACTTGCTGAACAGCACCACGTCGCCCACCTTGACTTCCATGGCGGCGCGCACGCCGGATTCGGTCATCTTGCCGGGGCCGCAGGCCACGATCTCGCCCTTGGAGGGCTTTTCCTTAGCGGCATCGGGGATGAACAGACCGCCGGCGGTCTTTTCTTCGGATTCAAGACGCTTCACGAGAACACGATCATTCAGGGGCTTCATTACCCATATCCTCCAGAAATGTTTGGTTTTCTTTCAAATTCCTCCCCGCTTTGCGGGGCGGGTTCGGGGCACTGGCGGGCCTTGGCCCTTCCAGCAACGACTCATAGATAAGCCCTCTTTCCTTCTTGAAAAGGGGCAGAGAGCAATTTTTTTTGAAATTTTCCGGCTTTTTTTCGCTGTTCCGGAAAAAGGCAAAACAGACAAATAGGTTATGCCGCAAAAAAAGTAAAGGGGATGATGCCCGCCCTACCGCTTCACGAAATGCGCCACCAGCGCGGAACTGCCCATGGCGGCCGCGGCGGCCAGCGTGTAGGTGAGCCACACCGGCAGGCTGGTGACCAGCCACGCCACCGTAATGGCGAAGGAAGTCGCGCCCGTGAAGCCCGTGAACGTGCCCCGGAACACGCGGATGACGGCTTCCGGGCCGTTCTCGATGTGCGCGAACAGGCCCACCACGCCGCTTATCACCGGGAAGAAGATGAGTATGCCGCTCCACTGCGGGCCGAGCCATGCCGCGCCTTCGGTCTCGCCTATCATGGCGGCCATGCCCACGCCCATCTGCATCCACGGCGGGCCCTTGTGGGCCGTGGGAGCTTTCCAGCCCTTGGCGCGATGCGCGGCGGGCCTGGGCAGTACGCGCAGGCCGATGAGCGGGGCCGCAAGAGCGAGCGCCGAGTACACCGGCAGGGAACGCGGAGCCATGCATTCCAGCGCGGCGAAGCCGAAATAGAGGAGGAGCGTGAAGAAGAGCGTGGCCTGCCAGCGCAGGCGCGTGGCCAGCCACGAATAGGCCACGCCGAAGAAAATGCAGGCGCATATGCCCGGCAGGGCGTTGTAGGCCATGCCCGAGGCGAACTCCACGCCCTGCTCCAGCGTGATGATGAGCGAGACGGGCCCGGAGACCAGCGGCAGGCCGGAGACCAGCGCGCCCACGAAGTCGCCCCAGCGGCGGACGATGAGCGAAACCAGCCACAAAAGCAGCGGGACCGCGATTATTTTGATGACGGTGAGATATTCCATGGATGCCTCAGCTGATGCAGTCAGGCCCGTTATGCTCCTCGGCGGCGGATATTTCAAGAGCGGAAGCGCAGGGAAAGTCCGGCTTCCGGCCATGCGGGCGGGTTTTGCCTTTACGCCCAGCTCCGGGCTGTGCTATGGTGGAGCCAATACCACCAGAGACGGGGCGCGCCGGCTCGAAAAGCCGTGCGTTCCCGCCGGAAACTTCCGGGAGTGTGCCATGCTGAACGGCTACGACATCATCGGCGATATCCACGGCTGCGCGGACAAGCTCGAAGCCCTTCTTTCCCGCCTGGGCTACCTGAAGCAGGGCGGCGTGTGGAAGCATGCCGACCGCATCGCCGTCTTCCTCGGCGACTACATCGACAGGGGGCCGGAGATACTCGAAACGCTCAAAATCGTGCGCGACATGCGCGACGCCGGTTCCGCCGTGGCCCTCATGGGCAACCACGAATTCAACGCCGTATGCTGGAACACGCCCGACCCGGCCCACCCCGGCCAGCATCTGCGCCCCCATACCGAAAAGAACCGCCTCCAGCATGAAGCCTCGCTGGACCAGCTCGCCGGATGCTACCAGATGTGGATTGGCTGGATGCGCACCCTGCCCCTGTGGCTGGAACTCGGCGACCTCGGCGGAAACGGCGGACGCCTGCACCTCGCCCATGCCTGCTGGTCGCCTGACGCCATCGATATCCTGAAGCAGTCCGAACGATGCGGCG
>JAFQPD010000165.1 GCA_017411945.1 Mailhella sp. | reverse complement strand
CATCCGTCCTCTGCTCCGCGCCAACGCTCACCGCAAGTACCGCGTGCATCAGGTGGTGTTCTTCATCTTCCTCGTTGCCAACATCGGCGGCTCCCTCACTCCCCTTGGCGACCCGCCCCTGTTCCTCGGCTTCCTGAAGGGCGTGTCCTTCTTCTGGACCGCTCAGTACCTGTTCGTGAAGACTGTGCTCGCCTCTCTCATCCTGCTCGGCGTGTACTTCCTGCTCGACACCGTGCTCTTCAAGAAGGAAGGCTCCCCTGTTCCTGCTGATGCCGCCGGCACCAAGGAAAAGCTGGCCTTCGAAGGCAACATCAACTTCATCTTCCTGCTCTGCATCGTCTGCAACACCCTGATCTCCGCCCAGTGGACCGGCCCCACCTTCCACGTCTTCGGCGTGCCCATGGAACTGCAGAACGTGCTCCGCGACTTCCTCTATGTGGTGATCGCCATCGCCTCCTGGGTGAAGACCAGCAAGGAATCCCGCAAGCTCAACGGCTTCTCCTGGGCTCCCATCGAAGAAGTGGCCAAGCTCTTCATCGGCATCTTCCTCAGCATGATCCCCGCCATCGCCATCCTGAAGGCCGGCACCGACGGCGCCCTCGGCGCAGTGGTCGGCGCTACCCAGAACGCCGCCGGCGAACCCATCAACGCCATGTTCTTCTGGATGACCGGCCTCCTCTCCTCCTTCCTCGACAACGCTCCCACCTACCTCGTGTTCTTCAACACCGCCGGTGGCGACGCTGCCTACCTGATGACCAAGGGCGCCGCCACTCTGGCCGCCATCTCCGCCGGCGCCGTGTTCATGGGTGCCGTTACCTACATCGGCAACGCCCCCAACTTCATGGTGAAGGCTATCGCTGAAGAACAGGGCGTCAAGATGCCCAGCTTCTTCGGCTACATGGCCTGGTCCGTTGGCTTCCTGTACCCCATCTTCATCCTGCTCACCGTCCTGTTCTTCATCTAAGGCCAGTACGGTCAGCCTAGGCTGATGCTTCGAAGCCCCCGCTTCCTTCGTGGAAACGGGGGCTTCTTTGCTGTATGCTGATACTGACTTATGAACCTGCAAGACTAGAATCGAAAAAACTCACATCTTCCCGAGGAGCATTCTCGATGAAAAATCTCCTTTCTACAGCAATACTTTCGCTGGCCCTTCTCTCTCCTGCCGCCGGGCATGCCGGAGCCCTGGACTTCCTTTCCAATGCGCTGGACGCCGCCGACAAGACTCTTACTGCCGTGACCGGCCAGCAGGCATCCGACCAGCTCTGCTATACCAAGCCCATGGGATTTTCCGGCGTCGTCCCCTCTGGCGGGGACGACTGTTTCGTCACTATCAATAAGGACAGGGTCCATATGCTGACCTATGTGGGCGACGGGGAATACGCCCTGCTCTTCAAGCTGACGAAGAAAGCCCCCGACTCCTTCACCGCCACCTGCGTAGCCGATGTCACTGGGAACAAATGGAACAAGAAGCACCCCAAGGGCAGCATCTCCGGCAAGCTCTCCAAGGGCAAGCTCGTGCTCTCTTTCAGCAATGCCAGCATCACTCCCTACGGAACTCAGGAAGCCCCTATGACGCTCAGCAGGGTCAAGGATGGCGTAGATTCTTTTGTACAGAAGAGAAAGAACATCTTTGAAAGAAAAATGAAGTAACGTCTCAGCCCCGGATCCGTTTCTCATGCCTCTCCTGTGTGAGAGGCTTTTTCATAACTGCAAAAATCCAGTCTTAAACGAAAAAGAGGAACGATCACTCGTTCCTCTTTTTCGTTCTATGGCAGGCCAGGAGGGATTCGAACCCCCAACATGCGGTTTTGGAGACCGCCGCTCTGCCGTTGGAGCTACTGGCCTATGGGCGGCGTTATATCCTTTTCAGGATATAATGTCAAACTTAAGCTTCAGGGTCGAAGTCTTCGGGGAAGTCGGCGTTGGTGAACACGTTCTGCACGTCGTCGAGGTCTTCGAGGGCGTCAGTGAGGCGCACGAGCTTCTTGGCGGTCTCGGCGTCGATGGGGTTCTGCATGCGGGGCACCATGGCCAGCTGAGCTTCCATCATTTCCACGCCTTCGGCTTCGAGGGCTTCGCGCACGGTGTTGAAGTCGCCCATGGCAGTGCGCACTTCCCACACGTCGCCTTCGTCCTGCACGTCTTCAGCGCCGGCTTCGAGAGCCATGTTCATCACAGTCTCTTCGTCGGCATACTTTTCCTTGTCGAGGGTGATGACGCCCATGCGGTCGAACTGGAAGGCCACAGAGCCGCTTTCGCCCATGGCGCCGCCGAACTTGGTGAAGGCGTGGCGCACTTCGGCAACGGTGCGGTTCTTGTTGTCGGTAGCGGTTTCCACGATGATGGCGACGCCGCCGGCACCGTAGCCTTCGTAGGTGATTTCGAAGAGTTCGCCGCCGGCATCCTGACCGGTGCCCTTGCGGATAGCGGCTTCGATCTTGTCCTTGGGCAGGTTCACGGCCTTAGCGGCCGCGATAGCGGAACGCAGACGGGCATTGCCGGCCGGATCACCGCCAGCCTTGGCAGCGATGATGATTTCCTTGGCGGCCTTGGTGAAGGCCTTGCCGCGCTTGGCGTCCTGTGCGCCCTTGCGGAGTCTGATGTTTGCCCATTTGCTATGTCCGGCCATATATCCTCCAAACGAAAAGTATTGTTTTTATTCCTGAACAGGGCCCTTGAAGCCCATAGCCACTTCGAAGATCTCCTTGCTTTCCGCACGGGAGCTCTTGGGCTTGAAAGTCTTGACGGTGGCGTAGCGCGCGCGGAGCGGCTTCACCAGATCCTGAAAGTCCGGCCCCATGAAGATCTTGGCGATGAACGCGCCGCCCGGCTTCAGGTAGCGGTCGGCAACGTACATGGCCTCGAGGCACAGTTCCAGAGAACGGGCCTGATCGGTGAACTTCGTACCGGTGGTGCGGGGAGCCATATCGCTTATCACCAGGTCGAAGGGGCCGGCCTCTTCGAGAAGGGCCTCGAATTCCGGCGTACGCTCGAACACATTTTCCTGCAGAAAGGTCACGTTCGGGGGGAAATGGGTCTCGGTGCTCTGAAGGTCGGCACCGATGACGCGCCCCTTTTCGCCCACACGCTCGGCAGCATACAGCGTCCACGAGCCGGGAGCGGCGCCGAGGTCGAGCACTTTCATGCCGGGCTTGAACAGACGGAAGGCCTTGTCCATTTCCTTAAGCTTATAGACGGAACGGGCAGGATAGTTCTCCTGCTTGGCCTTGAGGAAGTAGTAATCGCGATATTCTTTCATGGCGGTTCGGACTGTTTACCGTATTTCCCGGCGGCAGCCAAGAAATATCTGGGGAACAGGAAAAATTGCGGAAGGCAGAATATCACAGAAGCCATGATTTATCCAGTCGGAAATCATGGCATTTCCTGCCGGATGACATAAATTTTTTTCGTGCTATGGTTGGCCTTAAGGGAAGCTTTCCTCTTTTTCCTACTCCCAAATAAGGATTTCCCGGAAAAAGGGGCTTGACATTTTATCAGGAATGATTATTGTTAGTTCAACAGTTCAGCAATGAACGCCCAAACGCAACACCAAAACACCAGGAGATACACCATGCCTAGCAGAAACGAAGTTTACAAGTGCACCCACTGCGGCAATATCGTTGAAGTCCTCAACGGCGGCAAAGCCCCCCTCATCTGCTGCGGCGAACCCATGAAGCACATGGTGGAAGGCCAGACCGACGGCGCCAAGGAAAAGCACGTCCCCGTCATCGAAAAGACTGAAAACGGCTACCTCGTCAAGGTCGGCTCCGACGCCCATGCCATGACCGAAGCCCACTACATCGAATGGATCGAACTCATTGCCGACGGCGTTTCCTATAAGAAATTCCTCAAGCCCGGCGATGAGCCCGTTGCCGAATTCAACATCAAGGCCGACCATGTGGTGGCCCGCGAATACTGCAACCTCCACGGTCTCTGGAAGGCGGAACTCTAATGAAAAAGCATATCTGCGGAGTCTGCGGCTGGGAATACGACGGCTCTGAAGGCCCCTTCGAAAACCTCCCCGACGATTATGTCTGCCCCGTCTGCGGTGCCGGCAAGGAAGTGTTCGAGGCTTCTGAAGAAGCTGAGCAGGCTCCCGCCGAAGCCCCTGCCGACGACGACCCCAAGGCCATGTACCAGTGCCAGGTGAGCAACTGCGGCTACATCTACCGTCCCGACAAGGGCGACCGCAAGGGCAAAGTCCCCGCCGGCACCTCCTTCGCCGAACTGCCCGACGACTGGCACTGCCCCGTCTGCGGAGCCGGCAAAAAAATGTTCAAGAAGCTCGGCTAGACGAGCAGGAGGCCCCTATGATACTCGCTAAGACAGCTCCCGAAGTTCGCACTGGCGAGACCTTGGCGGGGGCCGGAGTAAGGTTTGAGCGCATCCGCCGCATCACCGGCTACCTGGTCGGAACGCTGGACCTCTTCAACGATGCCAAGCAGGCGGAAGAGCGCGACAGGGTAAAACACGCAAACATGGGCCGCACCCATGAATAACAGCATCAGGAGAACATTATGAGCAAGTACGTCTGCAACGTTTGTGGCTGGGAATACGATCCTTCCGTTGGCGACCCCGATAACGGCATCGCCCCCGGCACCGCCTTCGAAGACCTCCCCGAAGATTTCGTCTGCCCCGTCTGCGGCGCTGGCAAGGACGATTTCTCCGCCGAATAAGAAGCTTTTGGCGGCGAGAACCTACCCTTCAGGCTCTCGCCGTCTTTCTTTTTTTCCACTTTCCATGATCGTTACGAGGAAATCATGAAGCCTGTTGAGCTGAAAAAAGATATCTACTGGGTCGGCGCAGTCGACTTCGACATCCGTAATTTCCACCACTACAGCCGCTCCCCTGAGGGCAGCACCTATAACGCCTACCTCGTCTGCGACGAAAAGAACGTGCTCTTCGACACTGTGAACGTGCACGAATACGGTACCCTGGTGAAGCGCATCTCCGAAATCATCGAGCCTGAAAAGATCGACTACATCGTGTGCAACCACCTCGAACAGGATCACTCCGGCGCCCTGCCCCGCATGGTGAAGCTCTGCAAGCCCGAAAAGATCTTCTGCTCTCCCATGGGCTATAAGTCCATGACCAACATTTACGACACCACCGGCTGGCCCATCGAGATCGTGAAGGACGGCGACCGCCTGAACATCGGCAAGCGCAACATCACCTTCCTCGAAACCCGCATGCTCCACTGGCCGGACAGCATGGTCTCCTACCTCGAAGAAGACAAGGTGCTCTTCAGCAACGACGCCTTCGGCCAGAACATCGCCAGCTCCTTCCGCTTTGCCGACGAGACCGACCACAAGACCATCCTGAACGCCACCAAGGGCTACTATTACAACATCGTGCTGCCCTACTCTCCCCAGGTGCTGAAGACCCTGAAGCGCGTGACCGACATGGGCCTGCAGTTCGACGTCATCGCCCCCGACCACGGCCTCATCTTCCGTACCCCTGAAGACGTTGCCTTCATCATCAGCACCTATAAGGAACTGGCTGAACAGAAGCCCGTGTGCGCCGCCGTCATCGCTTACGACAGCATGTGGGGCGGCACCGCCAAGCTGGCTGAAGCCGTGGCCGACGGCCTTGCCGACGAAGACGTTCCCTTTACCATGTTCAATCTGCAGAACACCCATCCCAGTGAAGTGACCACTGCCCTCGCCGATGCCGGCGCCCTCATCCTTGGTTCCCCCACCCGCAACAACATGCCCATGGTGAACATGGTAGGCTGCATCGCCCACATCAAGGGCCTGCGCCCCCAGAACCTTGTGGGCGCAGCCTTCGGCTGCTACGGCTGGTCCGGCGAATCCCCCAAAATGCTGACCGAAGCCCTGGCCGACATGAAGGTGGAAGTGGTGGCCGAACCTGTGAAGTGCTACTTCAACCCGCAGGAAGAAGACCTTGTCAACGCCCGCGCCCTTGGCGTGGCCGTGGCCCGTTCCCTCAAGGAAAAATGCGCTCAGTGAGCGGTTTTGACCGTATGACCGATTGACCAGACGGAGCAGGGATTATACCCTGCTCTCAGCTGGGCTTTCAGCCTTGCCGCCTGCGCCGCACCCTGCCGCAGGCCGGATGAATCTCAAAGGAGCAAACTATGGACCTGATACTCCTTTCCCGCCTTCAGTTTGCCATGACCGTCTTCTTCCACTTCATCTTCGTGCCGCTCACCTTGGGCCTTTCGGTCCTGCTGGCCATCATGGAGACGATGTATGTCCGCACGGGCAACGAAGACTACAAGCGCATGGTCAAATTCTGGGGAAAACTCTTCCTCATCAACTTTGTCCTCGGCGTTGTGACCGGCATCACGCTTGAGTTCCAGTTCGGCACCAACTGGTCACGCTACTCCGCCTTCGTGGGCGACATCTTCGGCTCCCTGCTAGCCATCGAAGCCACTGTCGCCTTCTTCCTCGAATCCACATTCATCGCGGTCTGGGCCTTTGGCTGGGAACGCGTGAGCAAGAAGATGCACTGCTTCGCCATCTGGATGGTGGCCATCGCCGGCAATCTCTCCGCCCTGTGGATCATCCTCGCCAACGGCTTCATGCAGAACCCCGTGGGCTACGTCATGCGCAACGGCCGCGCTGAGCTCGACGACTTCTTCGCCGTTCTCACCAATCCCTACGCATGGGGCGAATACTTCCACACCGTTTCCTCTGCCTGGATGCTCGGCGGCTTCTTCGTGCTTGGCGTAGCCGCATGGCACCTCGCCCGAAAGAACGAAGTCTCCCTGTTCACCAAGGCCGTAAAGATCGCCGCCCCCTTCACCCTCATCATGGCTCTCGTCGTGGCCGCCGCCGGCCACCATCAGGGCATGAACGTGGCCAAGCTGCAGCCCGCCAAGATGGCCGCCATGGAATCCCACTGGACCACCCAGAAGAACGCCCCCATGTACGTCTTCGTGTGGCCTGACCAGGAAAACGGCAAGAACGCCATCGAAGCCCTGCCCATCCCCGGCATGATGAGCTGGATAGCCTTCGGCGACGCCAATGCCGAAGTGAAGGGCCTCTCCGACTTCCCGAAGGAAGATATCCCGCCTGTCCTGCCCACCTTCCTTTCCTTCCGCTTCATGGTGGCTTTCGGCGGCCTGTTCATCTTCATGGCGGCATGGGCCATGTGGCGCCGCAACAATCTTGGCGAAGACAAGTATCTTTCCAAGATACTGCCTTGGATGATCCCCGTGCCCTACGTCGTCATCATGGCCGGCTGGACCGTGGCCGAAGTGGGCCGCCAGCCCTGGATCGTGTACAACCTGATGCGCACTTCCGACGCCGTCTCCCCGGTGCCTGCGCAGTCCGTGCTCGTGTCCTTCCTCGCCTTCCTCGCCATCTACACCCTGCTGGGCATCATAGACATCTGGCTGCTGCGCAAGTTCGCTCGCAAGGGCCCCGAACCCGCCAACACCGCTGAGGAGGCGTAATATGGAAACTATTTGGTTCTTCCTCTGGACGCTGCTCTGGGCCGTCTACTTCATCCTTGACGGCTTTGACCTCGGCATGGGCACCCTGATGCCCGCCGTCGCCAGAAACGACATGGACCGCCGCATCATCTTCAATGCCCAGGGCCCGTTCTGGGACGGCAATGAAGTGTGGCTCATCACCGCCGGCGGCGTGACCTTCGCGGCCTTCCCCAACGCCTACGCCGTGCTGTTCAGCGCGCTGTACGCTCCCCTGCTCATCCTGCTCTTCTGCCTCATCTTCCGCGCGGTGGCCCTCGAATTCCGCAACAAGATCGAGAACCCCATGTGGAAGAATGCCTGCGACCTCGGCCTCTTCCTCGGCAGCTTCGCCCCCGCCCTGCTGCTCGGCGTGGCCTTCGCCAACCTGTTCATGGGCATTCCCATCGACCAGAACGGCGTGTACCACGGCAACCTGTTCATGCTTCTGAACCCCTACGGCCTTGCCGGCGGCGTGCTCTTCGTGCTCATGTTCTGCTACCATGGCTCTCTGTGGCTGCAGCTCAAGTCTGAAGGAGCTATCCAGGCCCGCGCCCTTGCCGCCTCCCGCATCCTCTGGCCCCTGCTCCTGGCCGCCGTCCTCGGCTTCCTTGCCCTGAGCGCCAGCTACACCGACATGTACGCCCGCATCTCCGAGCATCCCGTGGTCTGGTCCTTCCTGACCCTCGCCGTGGTCGGCCTGCTGGCTACCCGCCTCAGCCTTGAAGGCAGCACCCTCGGCGCATGGGCGGGCAGCGCGGTGTTCATCCTCGGCCTGACCTTCTTCGGCGTGTTCGGCATGTACCCCGGCATCATCCTCTCCAGCATCGATCCGGCCTACAGCGT
>JAFQPD010000164.1 GCA_017411945.1 Mailhella sp. | reverse complement strand
GGGAGTGATTTTCTTCATGCCGGCCTGGATGGTTTCCATGGCGCCGGAGTAGGTGAGGGTGTAGTAGATGAGCAGGGCACCGAACACGATGATCAGCACGCCGGCGGCAGTGATGAAGCCTTCAAGGGTGAGGGCGACCACGCGGATAACGGGAAGTTTCCACACAGCGAGGGCAAGGATGGCGCCGATGGCCCAGGCGATGGGCATGGCACGGGTGGAAGGCCAGCGAAGGCCGGCCATCATGACCAGAGCCGCAAGGAGGGGCAGGAACGCAAGCAGAGCAAGCAGTTCGATAGACATAGAAGTCTCCTCGGTAAGAAGGTAAACGGGACAGGACTGTATGTAAGCGGATGCTTATCACCTAGACGATATGCCGGGCAATTCCGGCTCCCCTCCATGCTCCTCTCGGGAAAGCCGAGCTGAAGGGGATGTGCCGCTTCTGAGAGCGGCCTAAGCATTCCAGCGCGCCCCGCCCTTTCGAGCGGGGCAGGCTGATTTACTTCATGGTGCGGGCGAGCAGTTCGGCCATGTGTTCCACCTTGAGGGCGGAATCCTTGGCAGTGGCAACGCCGCGGAG
Source organism: Mailhella sp. (assembly GCA_017411945.1). Lineage (GTDB taxonomy): Bacteria > Desulfobacterota > Desulfovibrionia > Desulfovibrionales > Desulfovibrionaceae > Mailhella. The sequence goes on along the minus strand of JAFQPD010000164.1, from coordinate 9,853 downwards.
CTGCATGACGCAGCCGGGGCAGTCGGTGACCATGACATCGGCACCGGAGGCTTCGCCATTCTCGATCTTCTTGCGGCCCATTTCGGCAGCGAGTTCGGGGAACTTGATGGAGAAGGTACCGCCGAAGCCGCAGCAGGTGTCTTCTTCCACGGCGGGGGTGTAGGTGGCGGCCAGCTTCAGCAGTTCACGCGGCTCATCGACGATGCCGTTGTTACGCATATGGCAGGGGGAATGGTAGCACACCTTGTCGGTGGTGGGCTTGAAGTCTTCGGGCTTGAGGTCGAAGTTCTTGGCAATGAAGTCGGAGAAGTTCATCACCTTCTTGGCGAAGACATTGGCGGCGAACTCGGTTTCGGTGCCCTTCAGCAGAGCGGGGTAGCTGTGCTGGAGATGACCGGCGCAGGAGGCGCAGAGGGTGATGACGGCGTTGTACTTGCCGGCATCGAAGCCCTGCACGTTCTGGGCGGAGACTTCAAGGCTGGCTTCGCGCTGGCCCATCATTTCCAGAGGCAGGCCGCAGCAGGACTGGACTTCGGGGAATTCCACGGCCACGCCGAGCTTGTTGAGCACGCGCACACCGGCCACGAGCTGTTCAGGATAGATGAAGTCCTGAGCGCAGCCGGAGAAGAGGCCCACGGTGTACTTGGGCTGGGCGGGGTTCTTCACGACAGTCTTGAAGAGCTGGCGGAAGGACTTGGGAGCCAGGGCGGGAAGCTGACGGAAGGTCTGGTCGCCACCGGTGAGGATGGTGGGCAGGTGGCGGATGAAGCGGCCGCCCTTGGTGGTGACGGGAGCCTGGGAGAACTTCACGAACTTCAGCAGGTTGTGGAAGCGGTTGCGGTCCTTCATCACGAGGCTCATCACGCCGCCGGCGGGATTGTTGCCTTCGTCCTTGATGAGGCGGGCGCGGATGTCGCGGATGATGCCGGCGAGGTCGATGCCGGCGGAGCAGACATTGTTGCAGGATTCGCAGCCGATGCAGTTCTGCACGAGGGAGCGGGCCTTATCGGCACCGTGGTACAGGTAGGTGAGGGCGAGGCCCACGGCACCGATGTACACATAGCCCATCTTGTGGCCGCCAACGAGGCGGTACACGGGGCAGACGTTGGCGCAGGCGCCGCAGCGCACGCAGCGGAGGATGTCCTTGAAGGCAGGATCCTTCACAATCTTGGTACGGCCGTTGTCGAGGAAGACGATGTGCATTTCCTTCTTGCCGTCGGGGCCGGGCTGGCACTCGTTGGCGCCGGCGATCCAAGTCACATAGGAAGTGATGGCCTGGGCGGTGGCGTTACGGGGCAGCACCTGGATGCAGCGCAGAGCGTCGGCAACGGTGGGGATGAGCTTTTCGAGGCCGGCGAGCACGACGTGCACGCGGGGCAGGGTGGTCACGAGGCGGAGGTTGCCTTCGTTGGTCACGGTGCCGATGACGCCGGTTTCGGCAACGGCGAAGTTGGCGCCGGAGATGCCCATGTCGGCGTTGACGTATTCAGCGCGCAGTTCCTTACGGGCGACCTTGACCATCTTCTGGATGTCTTCACGGTCCTGCTGCTTCTTGGTGATCTCGGTGAAGAGATCGGCCACCTGATAGCGGGACAGGTGGATGGCGGGCATGACCATGTGAGAAGGACCTTCGTTGCGGTTCTGGATGATCCATTCGCCGAGGTCGGTCTCGACCACGCGGAAGCCTTCCTTCTCAAGCGCAGGGTTGAGATGGGTTTCTTCGGCGGTCATGGACTTGGACTTGATGATGGTCTTGCAGTTGTTGTCCTTGCCGATGCGGGCGATGATGCGGTTGGCTTCAGCGGCGTCGGCGGCGAGGTGGACATGGACGCCGCGCTTTTCAGCTTCGGCCTTGAACTGCTCGTAGAGCTCCATCATGTGCTGAGCGGCGTTGTCCTTGATGTCGGCAACGTCCTTGATCAGCTCGGGCACGTCCCAGCCCTGGAAAATACGGGCGCGGTTGGCCTTGTAGTCAACAGCGAACTTGTCCAGAGTTTTGCGGAGGAACTTGTCGTCCAGGGCTTCCTGGATCTGACCATGGTATTCCTTCATATTCTTGTGTTCGGCCATGTCTTAGTCCTCCAGCAGCACGATATGGAGTTCGAGGGGGCCGTGCACGCCGAGGGCGCCCACGCGTTCGATGTCGGCAGTACGGCTGGGGCCGGTGATCATGGCGGTGTAGGAAGCTCCGCCGCGGGTCATCAGGTCGACCATGAGGGGAGCAGAGCTTTCGAGGCGGTCGATCAGGGTAGACTTCTTGACCAGCATGATGGAGAGCTCAGCGATCATGGAGCCGAGGCGCACTTCTTCACTGTTGGAATTGACGATACAGGTCACGGAATCGACGATGAGAGCGTCGGCCCAGGTGATGCTGGTATCGAAGCCGCCCAGATGGCTGCGGAGGCCGGAGCGGAGCAGCTGGATGCCGGTGCCTTCAGCCTTGGCTTCGAGGGCGGCGAATTCTTCATCGTTCAGGCCGGGGACAGCGAGCTTGCGAACGAGCTGGGTGGGGATGCCGTTTTCACTTTCGGGGCCGTACTGCTCGCCGGCAACGGGCATGAGCATTTCGCAGGCGCGCTTCTTAAGAGTCACGTCCACAGCGTACTGCATGGCATCGGCGAAATCCTTGGCCTCATAAAGAGTAGTAGGAACGCCGGGAGCCTTTTTTCTCAGGACTTCAACGAGGGACATCGTTACTCCTTGGCGGGGGAACGCCAGAGTTGCGTTGTGAAGAGGGCGGGAGCCGGAAACGTGCCCGGCCCCCGGTACTTTATCAGTTAGGAAGCATTTCCGCGTAGATCTCAATGGGATGCTTGACCTGCACAGCGTCTTCGTTCTGCGAGAGCATGTCGGAGAGCTGGAGCATGCAGGCGGGGCAGCCGGAAGCGACGGCGGAAGCGCCGGAGTTCACGATGTTCTCGCGCTTGCGCTGGCCGATCTGCTTGGAGAGATCATAGTGGAAGAGGGTGAAGCTGCCGCCGCAGCCGCAGCAGCGGTCGGCTTCCTTCATCTCAACGAGCTCGTAGTTGGGGTTCTGCTGGATCAGCTTGCGGGGCTGGGCAGCAACGCCGAGGCTCTTCTTGAGGTGGCAGGAATCGTGGAAGGTCACCTTGGTCACAGGAGCGGCATTGCGGGCGCCGGCTTCCTGCTGGTCCACATGGAGGACGTCGATGAGGAACTGGTTGATGTCCATCACCTTGGAGGCCACGGCTTCGATGGTCTTGCGATCTTCAGGAGTGAATTCGGAGGCGTAGTGGGGCCACCATTCCTTGAGGGTCGCGGTGCAGGAGCCGCAGGGGGTGAGGATGTAGTCAACACGGCCGCCGATGAGTTCCTGAGCGATGACGGCCAGGTTCTTCTCGGTTTCCTTCACGAAGCCCTTGCGGTCGCCGGAGGCGAGGGCAGGGATGCCGCAGCAGGTGAGGTTGGTGGGCATGACCACACCGACGCCGTGATGCTTCAGCACCTTGAGGCAGGCTTCGCCGAGGTTGGTGTAGTACTTGTCGGCCATGCAGCCGGCGAAGAACAGCACGGTAACGCCGCAGGAAGACTGGGTGCGGAGTTCACCATAGGTGGCGTGCAGGGACTTGGCGGGCAGCTTGGAGATGTGGCGGGAGCCGATGAGCTTGCTCATGAGGGGCATGTCGTAGGTCTTCGCGCCCTTCTTGCGCATGACGACGCCCTGGAAGGGGGCGGCGGCGCGCATGGCGGCGGAGAAGAGGTCGGGATGCGTGAGCAGCTGACGGAACACCAGCTTCTTGATGGGGTTGAGACCGCGATATTCGGTGAGAAGATTACGGGCTTCCATGAAGATGTCGAGAATCTTCACACCGGAGGGGCAGTTGGCCTGACAGGAGCCGCAGAGCAGGCAGCGGTTGAGCTTTTCGTCAACAGCGTCGGCGTCCTTGATGATCTCGTGAGCGAGATTATCGAGGAGGGCAAGCTTGCCGCGGGAAACGTCGGCTTCCTTCATCGTAGCACCGAAGACAGGGCAGACAGACTGGCAGAGGCCGCAGCGCATGCAGCCGCACAGCTTGTCGTCCAGCTTCATCAGCTTAGTGGCAAGACGAGTGATATCGCTCATGATTAGATACCCGTGATCTTGTTAGCGTTGAGGAGGCCGTTGGGGTCGCAGGAGCGGCGCATACGCTGGCAGAATTCGATGGTGCCTCTGGTGGTTTCCTTTTCCATCCACTTGGCCTTGGCGGTGCCGATGCCGTGTTCGCCGGACAGGGTGCCGCCGAGCTTGAGGGCCACGTCGAAGATTTCGTCGACAGCGGCTTCAACGCGGGCGAATTCTTCCTTATCGCGCTTGTCGCAGAGGATGGTGGGGTGCAGGTTGCCGTCGCCGGCATGACCGAAGGTACCCATCATGAGGTTGTACTTCTTGGCGATCTCGTCGAGCTTGGCGAGCATGGTCGGGATCTGGGAGCGAGGCACGGTGGCGTCTTCGAGCACGCAGGTGGGACGGGCGCGGGCAAGGGCGGGCAGAGCCATGCGGCGAGCGGTCCAGAGCTTGTTCTTTTCTTCGGCGGAGCCGGGAACGTGAACGGCGGTAGCGCCGCACTTCTTGAGCACTTCTTCCACGCGGGCGGCGTCGTCGGCGACCTGAGCGGGGTGACCGTCCACTTCGATGAGCAGCATGGCGGCGGCGTCAACGGGCAGGCCGCACTTCTGGTCGGCTTCGACCACCTTCAGGGTGTTCTGGTCGAGCAGTTCGAGGGTGCAGGGCAGAACGTGAGCGGCGATGATGCCGGCCACGGCGTTACCGGCGTCCTGCACGTTGGCGAATTCGGCGGTAAGAGCCTTGGAGGCCTTGGGCGGAGGAACGAGCTTGAGGATAGCCTTGCTGATGACGCCCATGCAGCCTTCGGAGGCCACCATGAGGCCGGCGAGGTTGAAGCCGGTGACGCACTTCACGGTACGGGAGCCGGTCTTCACCAGGTTGCCCTTGTAGTCATAGAACTCGAGGCCCATGACGTAGTCCTTGGTGACGCCGTACTTCAGGCCGCGCAGACCGCCAGCGTTCTCGGCGATGTTGCCGGCGATGGTGGAAACGGACATGGAGCCGGGATCCGGAGGATAGAAGAGGCCCTTGGCTTCCACGGCGGCGGCGAACTGGGCGGTGACGACACCAGGTTCGACCACGGCATAGAGATCTTCGGTGTTGATCTCAAGGATGCGGTTCAGGGAGTTGGTGAGGATGACGACGCTGTTTTCAACGTCCGGCACAGTGCCGCCGGAAAGGTTGGAACCAGCACCGCGGACGGTGATGGCCAGACCGGCTTCGTAGCAGAGGCGGATGATGTCGCCGAGCTGCTCGGTCTGGGTGGGACGGACAACGAGGCCGGGAGCCTTGGAGGGCAGCACGGCACCGTCATAGGAATAGCTGGCGCAGTCGGCTTCAGAAGTGAAGACGTTTTCGGCGCCAAGCAGGGCTTCCAGGTCTTTGATTAAGGTAGGACTGATCATAGTTTCCCCTCCCCGGAGAATAAAACGGTGGAAGATTACATATACACTTTTACCCTACTTATATAGAGGGAAAACCGCAATCTAAGCAAGGCTTTTTTGGCGGATAGGAAGGGGGGAGCGTCTAGTTCTTTTTTTCGCAAGAAAAATGAATTATTTCAGTTTTGTAATATGTGGAAATTATAGGTTAAATAGAAAATCTGAAAAGGGGCTGGGCCGCTAGAAAGAGCGCTCCGCTCAGGCGCCGGCAGGCCGGAAAAGCCCTGCGAAGATCCAAAATTCTGACGCGTTCAGGCCAAAAATTTTTTCCCTGCCTGCGGTCTGCATGTTCAGACGCTATAAAACAGGTACTGATTGTGCAAACAAACAGCCACAGGTGAATAATTTCCCATGAATGGAACTTTTTTTACTGCAACCATGGAACAGCAGGGGCTAAAGATGCTTCAATGCCAGACTTGCAATATGCAAAAAGGCCTGCCTTCCTGGGAAAGCAGGCCTTCTCTAGTAAAAAGCAGGCAGGGGATGTGTTACTGCATGCTAAAAGAGGTCCTTTCTAGATGCGCAGGCTGTCGCGGATGTCCTCAAGTCGGTTCTTGGCGAAGAGCAGGTAGGAGATGATGAGTTCGCCGGAGTTGAAGGAGGAAGTGATGTAGAGAGGGTCGTAGCTGCAGATAAGGTCCATGTAGCGCATGGCCTCGGCCATGTTCTGTTCGTTGCCCTTGTCGCGGATCTCTGGGTAGAGGTCGTACATGGCCTTCAGGTAGTCGCGCACGACGAGGACGACGCCCTGAGCCTCGTAGATGCGGTTGTCCAGCGTGTAGTAGGGCAGGTCCTGGCTGTTGTTGAGAAGGCCGAGGGCATAGCCGAACACAGTCTCGCCGAGGATGAGGTTGAAGGCGGAATAGATGTCGTCGGTGCGGCAGTTGTACACGGCCTTGCCTGCGAGCAGATCCTTCTTGTACTTGTCGGCCAGTTTCAGGGCCTTGGCGTAGGAACCTTCGGCCGAGGGGATGAACAGGTAGCCCCAGCGCTGGGGGCTGATGGCGATATTGTTCAGGCGGGCGGCATAGAGATCGTTGTTTTCACGTTCGTTACTGCCGAGTTTGGCGATGACCGTGGAGTAATGGTCGAAGAGCATCTTGGTGGCGACATAGGTGCCGTATTGGCGGTAGGCGCGGTTGTCGATGAGCCAGCGGTTGAAGATGATGTCGTTGGCAGTCCAGCCGAGGGGGGAATCCAGCTCGTATTCGAGGCGATGGGTAAGCGCACCGAGCAGAGCCGCTCCTTTTTCATGCTCGCTCATATCGGCCCTGGCTTCGACTTCATGCACGGCGAATTTGGCAGGGTCGAAGGAAGAATACAGTTTCTGCGCCCCCCAGAAGGTGAGCAGGATGCCGATGAAGAGCACGACCTGTACGGCAAGCGTGCGGGCAACGATGATGAAATGCTTCTTTTCGGGATGGATCATTGTGTCTCCTGAAAATGTCTTTTGCGAGGAAAAAAGGGTGCCCTTCGTATGGGCACGAGGACAGGCCCCTGCATCCTGAAGATAATCATCCTTCGGCCTTTGTCTACAGGACGCGGCATCCTTCGTCCGTGATGACGGCCATATGCTCCCAGCGTGCGCCGCCCCAGCCGGGGAAGTAGAGGCCGGGTTCTATGGTGACGATGTTGCCGGGCACGAGCACTTCCGTGGCACGCGGGCTGAGGCGGGGCCCTTCGTGCGTTTCGAGGCCGACGCCGTGGCCGAGGCCGTGGGTGAAGAACTTGTCCATGCCGCAGGAGGCGAAATAGTCCACGGCGACCTTGTGGACGTCGCGGCCTGTGATGCCGGGACGCAGGGCGGCTATGGCGCGTCGCTGGGCTTCCTGCACATGTTCCAGCATCTCGGTGAAGCGCGGGGAGGGCTTTTCGCCTATCCAGTATGTGCGCGTCATGTCGGAGCAGTAGCGGCCGAGGCGGCACCCTTCGTCTACGAGCACCATGCAGTTCTCGGTGAACACGGCGGGCTGGTCCGGGGCGTAGTGCGGAAGGGCGGCATTGGCGTCCTTGGCGACGATGGAGGGGAAGGCAAGCTCCGAGGCTCCGTTCTCCCGGTAGAATTTTTCGATGGACCAGGCCACGGAGGCTTCATCGCTGCCGGGCACGAGTATGGAAGGGAGCCATGCCAGCATCTTGTGGTTCAGGAGCACGGAGGCCTCGATGAGGCGTATCTCTTCATCATCTTTGACGGCGCGGAGCTTTTCTACGAGTCCGTCGGCGGCTTCGAGCGTGAGTCCGGGTTCAAGGCGCTGGACATAGCCCCACGGAAGGTGCTCGGCCTCAAAGCCGATGGGCTGGGTGCGGAACAGGCCCTTGAGCAGGCCGTTCAGGGCTTCTGAAGACGAGCCTTTATAGATGAAGACCCGCTCGGCAGGCCAGAGCTGGCAGGCGGCCTCTTCGTAGCGGGAGTCGGTGCAGAGCCAGTCCTTCCCGTCCGCCGTGATGATGAGGCAGCCGGAGCTCTCGTTGCACTGGCAGTCGTGCAGTTCGAAGCCGGAGAGATAGAAGCGGTTGGCGGGCTGGCTCACCAGCAGGGCCGCAAGACCTTTTTCATGGAGGAGGCGGCGCAGGGATTCGCGGCGAGCTTCGAAGGTTTCCTTGTTCATATTCACCTCAGAAAGGAAGCGCCCTTTGGAAAGGGCGCATCAGGAGTGATAGGGATATCAGCGTCTGCCGCCGAACAGACTGCCCAGGACGCCGCGGATGAGTGTCTTGCCTATCTCGCGACCTATGGTGTTGGTGATGGAGCGGGTGGCTGTCTTGGTGGCCGCGCCCATGATGTCCCCCCACAGGCCCTGTTCCTGCTTTTCACGCTGGCGGGCTTCCTTCTCGCGCAGACGGGCCTCGCGGGCTTCGGCGCGGGCAAGGCGTTCGGCTTCGAGCCGGGCCTTGCGCATGGCGTTCTCTTCCTTGAGGCGTGCGGCGGCAGAGGCGGCTTCAGCCTCTTCGCGCTGGCGCAGTTCGGCATGTTCGGCAAGGAGTTCGTAGGCGGATTCGCGGTCCAGTTCCTGCCCGTACAGCCTCTGCATGGGAGACTTCTGGATGATGGCCTGACGTTCCTCAGGGCTGATGGGGCCTATGCCGCCTTCCGGGGGCAGGATGAGGGCGCGTTCGACTATGGAAGGCGCGCCCTTGCGGTCGAGGAAGGAGACGAGAGCTTCACCGGTGCGCAGTTCGGAGATGACCTGTTCCGTATCCATGGCGGGATTGGCGCGGAAGGTCTGGGCGGCGGCGCGCACGGCTTTCTGGTCGCGAGGGGTGAAGGCGCGCAGGGCGTGCTGGACGCGGTTGCCGAGCTGGGCGAGCACGGAATCCGGCACGTCGGCCGGGTTCTGGGTGATGAAGTACACGCCCACGCCCTTGGAGCGGATGAGGCGCACCACCTGCTCTATCTTTTCGAGCAGAGCGTCCGGCATATCGCTGAAGAGCAGATGGGCTTCGTCGAACATGAGCACGAGGCGCGGCTTGTCGCAGTCGCCCACTTCGGGCATCATCTCGTAGAGCTCGGAGAGCAGCCAGAGCAGGACGGAAGCATAGAGGCGCGGCGTCTGCATGAGCTTGTCGGCCGCGATGATGTTGAGGTAGCCGCGGCCGGAAAGATCGGTGCGGAACAGGTCTTCCATGTTCAGGGCCGGTTCGCCGAAGAAGGCTTCCGCGCCTTCGTCTTCGAGGCGGAGCAGGGCGCGCTGGATGGCTCCCACGCTGGCAGGGGAGATATTGCCGTACCTGGCGGTGTATTCGGCGCGGTTTTCGGCCACATGGGCCACCATGGCACGCAGGTCCTTGAGGTCGAGCAGGAGCAGGCCGCTGTCGTCAGCCACGCGGAAGACGATGTTGAGGATGCCGCTCTGCACGTCGTTCAGTTCCAGCAGGCGGGAAAGGAGCAGGGGGCCCATGTCGCTGATGGTGGTGCGCAGAGGAGTGCCCTGCTGGCCGTGCACGTCCCAGAAGCAGACGGGATAGCCCCGGTTCTCGTAGCCCTTGGAACGCAGGCCGAGCTCCTCGATGCGGGCCGCGATGCTTCCGCCGGGCGCGCCGGGCTGGCAGACGGCGGAAAGGTCGCCCTTGATGTCCGTGAGCAGGACGGGCACGCCATGCGCACTGAAGCTTTCGGCGAGGTTCTGGAGAGTGATGGTCTTGCCTGTGCCGGTCGCGCCGGTGATGAGGCCGTGCCGGTTGCCCATGCGGGCCTCAAGGCACAGCTCGCGCCCGTCGGCGGTGAGCGTTGAAGGATTTTCGGCGGTAGCGATGAAAAGACGCTTGTCGGAAGTGAGCATAGGAGTTCCTTGGAGGGAAAGGTATTGTTTTTCTGGGGGAAGGGGGACTTTCTGGAGAAAGTCCC
>JAFQPD010000163.1 GCA_017411945.1 Mailhella sp. | reverse complement strand
CCCATGAAGTCGATAGCCACGCCCACAAGGATGAGCAGGCTGGTGCCGCCGAAATAGAACGGCACGTTGAACTGGGCGATCAGCAGCATCGGCAGCACGGAGATGACGGAGATGTAGATGCCGCCCCAGAAGGTAAGACGAGTAAGCACGTTGTCGATGTATTCACGGGTCTTCTCGCCGGGACGGATGCCCGGGACGAAGCCGCCGGCCTTCTTCAGGTTCTCAGCGATATCCTTCGGTTCGAAGATGATAGCGGTGTAGAAGAAGCAGAAGAAGAAGATCAGAGCCACGAAAATCACGTTGTACACAATAGACGTGGGCTGGAACCACGCCACGACCTGCTGGAGCCAGTCGATGGTGGAGAAGCCGGCCACAGTCGCGGGGAAGAGCAGAAGGCTCTGGGCGAAGATGGGCGGGATAACACCAGCGGTGTTGATGCGCAGAGGCAGGTGGGTGGTCTGGCCGCCATACATCTTGCGGCCGATCTGACGCTTGGCGTACTGGATGGGGATCCTTCGCTGAGCACGCTCAACGAAAACGATGCCCACGGTGACGGCCAGCATCATTATCAGGATAAAGATCGCAAACAGCACGTTCATGTCGCCGGCCTTGATGAGCTGGTACGAGCGCAGGAGAGCGCTGGGGATACCAACCACGATACCGGAGAAGATGATAAGCGAAATGCCGTTGCCAATACCCTTGGCAGTGATCTGCTCGCCGAGCCACATGATGAGGATGGTACCGGCCGTCAGGGTGGCGATAGTCACCAGACGGAATTCCCAGCCGGGATTCATGACGACGGGAGCGCCTTCAGGGCTTGTCATGCCTTCGAGCATGGTGGCGATGCCAAGGCCCTGGATAAGGGTTATCGCGACAGTGAGATATCGCGTGTACTGTGTGATCTTACGTCTGCCCGCCTGCCCTTCTTCCTTGGCCATGCGCTTGATCTCGGGGCTCACCACCTGCAGGAGCTGCAGGATGATGGAGGCGGAGATGTAGGGCATGATACCAAGGGCGAACACGGAGACGTTGCTCAGGCCGCCGCCGGAGAACATATCGAGCAGTGCGAAGACGGAACCCTGCATGCTGGCGAAAAAGTGAGACAGCGCGCCTGCATCAATGCCAGGCACCGGCACATGGACCCCCACCCTGTACATGCACAGGATGAGGATCGTCCATGCCAGCTTTTTACGCAGCTCAGGCATTTGCGCCATTTTGTCCGCGCCGTTCGCCACGTCTTATTCCTCGTTTGCAGCAGGTTCTTCGTCAGCGAGGAGTTCCTTCACTTCACCGCCGGCGGCAAGGATCTTGGCCTTGGCGGAAGCGGAGAAGCGGAAAGCTTCGATGCTGACGGGGCGGGTCACTTCGCCTTCGCCAAGGATCTTGACGAGAGCGCTGTTGACCAGACCGCGAGCGTAGATGTCTTCGAGGGTGATTTCCTTCTGGTCGGGGAAAGCGGCCAGGAGGCGATCGAGGTTAATGACTTCGTAGGTCACCTTGAACAAAGCGTTCTTGAAGCCACGCTTGGGGAGACGGCGCTGCAGGGGCATCTGGCCGCCTTCGAAACCGGGACGGACACCGCCGCCGGAACGGGCGTTCTGGCCCTTGTGGCCCTTGCCGGAGGTGCCGCCGAGGCCGGAGCCGGCGCCACGGCCGACGCGCTTGCGGCCCTTACGTTCTTCGGGGAAAGGATACAGATCGTTAAGTCTCATTATGCAACGACCTCCACCAGGTGAGAAACGCTGGCGATCATGCCGCGGGTGGCGGCGTTATCCTTAAGGGTCTTCACCTGCTCGCGACGGACCAGGCCCATAGCGTCCAGAACCTTCTTCTGGGCGGGGGTGGTGCCGATGCGGCTTCTGATGAGCTTCACCTTGATTTCAGACATGGTAATCTACCTTATAACCCCTTACTTGCGGGGGGCTTCCAGTTTCTTACCGCGCACTTCGGAAACTTCCTCGGCGCTGCGCAGGGAGGTCAGGCCAGCCACGGCGGCGCGAAGAACGTTGTGCGGGTTGTTGGTGCCAATGGCCTTGGCGAGAACGTCGGTCACACCGGCGGCTTCCATGACGGCGCGGACGGCGCCGCCAGCGATGATGCCGGTACCGCGGGAAGCGGGCTTCATGAGCACGCGACCAGCGCCGAAGCGGCCAAGCACTTCATAAGGCAGGGTGCCTTCCACCAGGGGGACATGAACCATGGTCTTGCGGGCGCGTTCGGTAGCCTTGCGAAGAGCTTCAGGAACTTCCTGAGCCTTGCCGAGGCCGAAGCCAACGTTGCCCTTGCCGTCGCCAACGACGATGAGGGCGCTGAAGCTGAAACGACGGCCACCCTTCACGACCTTGGCAACACGGTTCAGACTAACAATCTTTTCAATGTAGCCGGAATCCTGCTGCATCTGCTGCTGTTCCATATTTTACCTGCTCTTGCGACTAGAATTCGAGGCCGCCTTCACGGGCGCCTTCGGCAACAGCCTTCACGCGACCATGATAGAGGTAGCCGTTACGATCGAAGACAACCTTGCGGATGCCCTTTTCCAGAGCCAGGCGGGCAATTTCCTTACCCACGAGTTCTGCACCAGCCTTGTTGCAGGCAGCCTTCTCGCCGCCCTTGGAAAGGGCGAGGGTAGAAGTGGCAACCAGAGTAGCGCCGGCGGTGTCATCCACCACCTGGGCGTACATGTGCAGGTTGGAACGGAACACAACCAGACGAGGTCTCTCGACAGTGCCGGAGATCTTCTTGCGGATATGCACCTTGCGGCGCTTGCGGCTTTCGTTCTTAGAAAGAATCATGGCCGTTACCCCTATTTACCCTTGCCGCCGGACTTACCGGCCTTGCGGCGGATAATTTCGTTATCATACTTGATGCCCTTGCCCTTGTAGGGTTCAGGCTTGCGCACGCGGCGGATGCGGGCAGCGTATTCACCGACCAGTTCCTTATCGATACCGGAAATGGTGAGCTTGTTGCCTTCAGCCTTAGCTTCCAGACCCTTGGGAAGTTCGATCAGCACGGGATGGGAGAAACCGACGGAAAGGTCAACGATGTTGCCCTTCACGGCCACCTTGAAGCCCACGCCAATGACTTCGAGAGTCTTGGAGAAACCCTTGCTCACGCCTTCGACGCAGTTGGCGACGAGGGTACGGCGGAGGCCGTGCTGAGCGTTGCTCTCGCGAGAGTCGTCCTTACGAGTGATGGTCAGGAGACCTTCGGTCAGCTCGTAGTTGAGGAGGCTGCTCATGGGAGTCTGGAGGGTTCCCTTGGGGCCCTTCACTTCGACCATATCTTCACCCAGCTTAACTTCCACACCCTTGGGAAGCACGATGGGCTGTTTACCAATTCTCGACATTTTATTCTACCTTGGCTGGATGTCAGCGACTTACGCCGCGATTACCAGACTTCGCAAAGAAGTTCGCCGCCAGTCTTGTCGGCCTGAGCGGTCATGCCGTCCAGGACGCCACGAGAGGTGGACAGGATGCAGATGCCGAGACCATTCTGGACGCGGGGAATCTGATGAGCGCCCACATAGACACGGCGACCAGGCTTGCTGATGCGCTTGAGGCCGGTGATAGCAGGGCGGCCCTTCACGTACTTCAGCGCAATGGTGATGTTACGTTCGTCGACGGTAACATCTTCCACATAGCCTTCCTGCTTGAGGATGGTCGCCATGGCTTCCTTCATCTTCGAGCGCGGCACACTCACTTCCTTGTGGAGGGCCAGGTGTGCGTTGCGGATACGCGTGAGCATATCGGCAATAGGATCGGTCAACATGGTATAACTCCTGAATGTTGCTGGATTACCAGCTGGATTTGCGGACGCCGGGCAGTTCGCCGTTCAGCGCCTTTTTGCGGAAGCAGATACGGCAAAGGCCGAACTGACGCATGAAAGCATGGGGACGACCGCACACGGGGCAGCGATTGTAAGCGCGAACAGCAAACTTGGGCTTGCGGGCGGCCTTAACTTTGAGAGAAGTACGAGCCATTGTTCACTCCTTACTTGCGGAAGGGCATGCCGAGCTGTTCGAGCATCAGCTTGCTTTCCTTATCGGTGGTGGCGGTGGTCACGATGGTGATGTTCATGCCCACGGGGTTGTCCACACGGTCGGCTTCCATTTCGGGGAAGATGGTGTGTTCCTTGATGCCGAGGGTGAAGTTGCCACGACCATCGAAGCCACGATCCGGAATGCCGCGGAAGTCGCGGACGCGGGGCATGGCGAAGTTCATGAGCTTGTCCAGGAAGTCCCACATGGCGTCCTTGCGGAGGGTGACGCGCACGCCGATGGGCATGCCTTCACGCAGCTTGAACGCAGCGATGGACTTCTTGGCGCGGGTGACCACAGCCTTCTGGCCGGCAATAGCGGACAGGTCGGCAACGCAGTCTTCGATCAGCTTCTGGTTCTGGTTGGCAGAACCAAGACCGATATTCAGGGAGATCTTCTCGATCCCAGGAATCTGCATGGAGGACTTGTAAGCGAACTCCTTCTGCAGAGCAGGGACCACCTTCTCGCGATATATCGTTTCAAGACGGGTCATCGTCATTCACCTTTTAGATGGTTTCGTTGCACTTCTTGCAGAAACGCACTTTCTTGCCGTCTTCAGCGGCACGGTAACCAACGCGGGTGGGCTTGGCGCAGTGAGGGCAAACCACCATCAGGTTGGAAACGTGAATGGGCATTTCCTTGTCGATGATGCCGCCAGCTTCGCGCTTGTAGGGGTTGGGGCGCACGTTGCGCTTCACAACGTTCACCTTTTCAACCAGCACGCGGTCGGACTTGCGCACGATCTTCAGAACCTTGCCGATCTTGCCTTCGTCCTTACCGGCGATCACCATCACCTTGTCGTCTTTGCGAATACGGAACTGTTTCATAACCGTAGCTCCTTACAGCACTTCAGGGGCAAGGGACACGATCTTCATGAAGCCGCGGGCGCGAAGTTCGCGGGCCACGGGGCCGAAGATACGGGTACCGATGGGTTCACCCTGCTTGGACAGAAGCACGGCGCCGTTCGTATCGAACTTGATGTAGGAACCGTCGGCACGGCGCACTTCCTTGGCGGTACGCACGATAACGGCTTCCATAACATCGCCCTTCTTCACCTTGGCGTGGGGGATGGCGTCCTTCACGGACACCATGATCACATCGCCCACCGTGGCATAGCGACGGTGAGAGCCGCCCAGCACCTTGATGCAGGCCACTTCCTTGGCGCCGGAGTTGTCGGCAACCAGAAGTCTGGATTCTACCTGGATCATTGTGTTTCCTTTTAGTCAGCCCGGATGGGACTAGACGGCCTTTTCAAGCACGGCCACCAGGTGCCAGCGCTTGTTCCGGCTCATGGGCCGGTATTCCACGATTTTAACCTTATCGCCGATGCCGCACTCGTTCATGGGATCGTGGGCGGTGAACTTCTTACGCCGACGAATGTACTTCTTGAGCAGCGGATGCTGAACCAGAGTTTCAACGAGCACCACGATGGTCTTGTCGCACTTGTCGCTGACCACGGTACCGACGAGCGTTCTGCCGTTGCGCTGTTCGATTGCGCTGTTCATATCCGCTCCTACTTATTCGCGGCGGCGGCAAGGGCCGTCAGCACGCGGGCAATGTCTTTCTTGGTGGCGGGAATGGACGCCGTCTTTTCCAACTGAGCAGTGGCATGCTGGAAGCGCAGGTTGAAGAGTTCCTGGCGCAGTTCGGTCAGCTTAGCCTGGAGCTGCTCGACGCTCATTTCACGCAGTTCCTTCATTTTCATGCGAAGGCTCCTTCTCTCACCACGATCACGGTCTTCACGGGCAGCTTATGGGCGGCCAGAGTGAGGGCGCGCTTGGCGAGTTCCAGATCGACACCCTTGATTTCATAGAGCACGCGGCCGGGCTTGACCGGTGCGCACCAGCCCACAGGAGCACCCTTACCGGAACCCTGACGAGTGGCCAGAGGCTTGGCGGTGACAGGATGGTCGGGGAACACGCGGATCCAAACCTTACCGCCGCGGCGGATGTGGCGCATCATGGCGATACGAGCGGCTTCGATCTGCTGGCTGGAAAGCTTGCCATGTTCAACAGCCTTCAGGCCAATTTCACCGAAAGCGATGGTAGCACCGCGGTTGGCCGGGCCACGCAGGCGGCCTTTCTGCCACTTGCGGAATTTGATTCTCTTAGGAGCAAGCATTACTGATTAACCTCGTTGTCAAGGATTTCACCCTTGTAAACCCACGCCTTGATGCCGATGAGGCCATAGGTGGTGTGAGCTTCGGCAAAACCGTAGTCGATGTCGGCACGCAGGGTCTGCAGCGGCACGCGGCCGTCGCGGTACCATTCGGAGCGGGCGATTTCGGCACCGGCAAGGCGGCCGGCGCAGGAAATCTTGATGCCTTCGGCGCCGAACTTGCGGGCCATCTGCACGGTGCGCTTCATGGCGCGGCGGAAGGCGACGCGGCGTTCGAGCTGCGTGGCGATGTTTTCAGCAACGAGCTGAGCTTCAATTTCGGGGCGGCGGATTTCATTCACTTCGAGAGCGAAATCGCGGCCGAACTTCTTCTTGAGGTCAGCGCGGAGCTTTTCGATCTCAGCACCCTTGCGGCCGATAACGATGCCGGGGCGGGCGGTGGAGAGAATGAGGCGGATGCGGCCGCCGAAACGTTCGATCTCGATCTTGGCAACACCGGCGCTGTAAAGAAGCTTCTTCACATAGGTGCGGATG
>JAFQPD010000162.1 GCA_017411945.1 Mailhella sp. | reverse complement strand
CAACAAGAACGTGTACATGGACCTCTCCGAATACGAAGCCGCTCCCATGTGCGAGACCTACATCCGCGCCATGAAGGAAATGATCGCCGACAAGATCGTGTTCGCTTCCGCTCATCCCTTCGTGGACATCAAGGACTGCCTCGCCAACTACGAGAAGATGGAGCTGCCCGCCGATGTGAAGGAAAAGGTCATGTACACCAACGCCTGCAAGATCCTCGGCCTGCCTGTCACCAGCGAAGTCTCTTCTCTCCGCGGCAAGACTGACGCCCAGATCTACGACATCCTCGACAAGCTCTTCAAGGAACTCGGCAAGGCTCCCCGCTAAGCTGACTTTCGTTTGCTGAAACACTGATTCGTTCTCATTCATCGGAATAGGGTATGGATGCCATCCTGCAGCATATAGAACAGGTTCTCGATGCCTTTCAGGATGGCATCTGGATCAGTGACGAACAGTCCGTGTGCCTGTACGTCAACAGCAAGTACGAAGAACTTTCCGGCCTCAGCCGTGAGGCTATGATAGGTCAGAAGGCCACCAGCATCCTCGCTCAGGGGGTCTTCGACGTCATCGTCAATCCTGAGGTCATCAGTTCCGGCAGTCCGGTGTCGAAAACTCAGAAGCTGTCCAACGGCAAGTATTTGTCGTTGGACGGCTATCCTATTTTTGACGAGGAAGGGAAGTGCATCATGAGCATCACGTTCGTTCGCGACGTGAGCCTGCTCCGCGCTATGGAAGACAAGCTCTCACATCAGCGCGATGTGCTCGACCGCCTCATCAGCATCAATAACAACAGCGACATCCTCACCGCTGAGGACGGGAGCAATATCCTTATCAGTCCTACCATGCGCACCTTCCTTGCCAAGGTGAAGCGTATGGCGCGCACGGATATCTCCATACTCATCCTTGGCGAGACCGGCGCAGGCAAGGATGTCATGGCCCAGCGCATACACAGCCTGAGCGACCGCAGCGAGAAGCCTTTCATCAAAGTGGACTGCGGCAGCATTTCGCCCAACCTCATCGAGTCCGAACTCTTCGGCTATGTGTCCGGCGCCTTCTCTGGCGCGGATCGGCGCGGGCGTGTGGGCCTTATCGAAGCCGCATCCGGCGGCACCATATTTTTCGATGAAGTGGGCGAACTCCCGCTTCAGCTCCAGACCCGTCTTCTCCGCTTCCTTCAGGAAGGCGTGGTCGTTCCCGTGGGCGCCAATACGCCCAAGAAAGTGGACGTGCGCGTCATTGCCGCTACGAACAAGGACCTCAAGAAAGCCGTGGAGCTTGGCGAGTTCCGAAGCGATCTCTATTACAGGCTCAAGATAGCCGTCCTCAACATCCCTCCTCTCCGCAGCCGCAAGGAAGATATCCTTCCTCTGGCCAAGTTTTTCTTCCAGCACTTCTGCCGCCGCTACAATCGCTCCATCGAGATAGCTGAAGACGTTTACCCTGTGCTCATGGAATACGATTGGCCGGGCAATATCCGCGAGCTGAAGAATCTCATGCAGGAAATGGCTATCACCTGCCCGGACAGGGAACTCAACGCCGCGCAGTTCTCGTTGAGCAAGGGATATATTTCCGATGTCGTCACTGCGGAGATGTCTGCTCCTGAGTTTGATTTCGACAGCGGCAAGAACTACCACGATATCATGCGCGAGCTGGAATGCCGCATGCTCAGGGCCGCCATCAAGAAGCATGCCGGCAATATGGCTGCCGCCGCCCGCATGCTGGGAATGGACAGAAGTACCATATTCCGCAAGATCAAGGACTTGGAAAAGCACGGGATGAAAGTGCGCTGATCCAGTCAGAGAAGCATGAAGATGTCATGACCGCAGAGTAGGGGGAGAACCTCCTGTCTGCGGTCTCTTTTTTATTTCGAAAGGCATCATGGCTCGTGAGCTGGCAGACATGCGAGAAGCGGCAGAGAGCTTGGGACTGCAGGGCATGCCTGATGAAAATCAAAGAGAAACTATGCGCGAGAAATCAGTTTTTATCCGAAAATCGGTGCGGCTTATAGATAAGATTTTGAAGGAATGTCTGTCGCATCAAATAAAAAAAGTGAGATTGGAAAAAAAATATTAAAAAAAGTTGAATGAACGATGCAATGGAATTGCGCATATGATATTTTATAAAGTTTAAATTTGAGAAATGATAGATGCTAGTTGATGTCTTATTTTATTTATCGTTTGCTAGTGAAAAATTTGATATATTGACCAGAGTTCTAAAGGCTATATAGTTCTTGAAAAAGAGCGTGAAATATTTCCTTATTAGGAAAAATCAAAAACTGTTCATTTGAATCTTTATGCAATGCATATAGGAAATGGATATTTTTGATGTTTTATGTTCTTTGGTAATCTGTATGCTGGCTGTACTATTTCTGTAGTTCGCGATGGACGGATGCAGAAGGTATGTTTCTCCATGGCAGAAAGTTTCTCTGCCCCACGCTCCTTTGAAGTGAAGGTGGAAATATGTTCGATAAGTTTGGAACTCTTGATCTTTGTGTTGCCTGGATTGCCATCAGTGCCTGCATTGCTTTCATCGGCATGCTTTGCTGGGATGGGTATGATGACTATCGTCGCCGCTACGGCAAGAAGAATTGATCGCGCATCTGCTTTGGCTGAATGTGAGAAGCCCCTCTGCTGGACAATCTCGGCAGGAGGGGCTTCTTTTTTGGGGGCGGCATATCGTTCATGAGAGAACTGCCTGCAGATATGAAAGCCCCCTTCCGCCAAAGACGAAACGGAAGAGGGCCGAGGAGGAATATTGGGGAGGGGCTAGGCGTTCTTTTTTGCCAGAAGGGCAAGGCAGATGCCGCCGAGGATGGGGATGGAGCAGAGCACAAGGCGCAGGGTTATGGGTTCGGCCAGCAGGATGACGGCCAGCACGGCGGTGATGAGCGGTACGCTGAGCTGGATGATGGAAGAACCTACGAGGCTGTAGCGCGGTACGACGGAGTACCAGAGCGTGTAGCCCAGAGCGGAGGCGAGGGCACCTGCGCCAAGGGCGCAGAGGTAAGCCATCGGGTGGGCAGAACCTTCAAGGAAGAGCGCGAGCAGGGCGGTGATGGTGCCGGCCACGGCACAGCGGAAGAAGTTGCCCGCCGTTGCCAGAGGAGCGGAGGTGGAGGCTCGTCCGCAGAGCGTATAGCCTGCCCAAGCAAGGCCGGCGACCACCATGAGCAGGGAGCTCACCAGAGGCGGCGCAGTGAGGCCGGGCGACATGAGAGCCGCAAGGCCGACGAAGGCTATGGCAAGGCCGGAGACCTGGCGGCGATTAGGGTTGAGCCCCTGATAGATGCCCCAGCCGACCATGCCGAACTGCACGGAGATGTTGAGGATGAGCGTGCCGGCGGCAGAGGGGATGCTCACATAGGCCAGCGAGAAGGAAAGCATGTACATGAAAAGGCACATGCCGCCCGCCCAGGAACTCTGCTGCCATACCTGCTTCCAGATGGTGCCGGCGTTTTCCTGCGGCCTGATGATGCGGGACAGGCAGAGGAGGGCCAGCATGGCCGCCGCAGAAAGGGAGCGCACGGCCGTGTACTGCAAGGGCTCCATGCCCCAGGTGATGAGCGCGGCACGGCAGAGTATGGAGTTCAGGGCGAACAGGGTCAGGCAGAAGAGGGTGAGCAGGAAAAGGCGCAAGGGAACTCTCCTTGGGATGAGATGCCGTTTCGTTTTGCCATAATGGAACGCTTTGTTTGTACCATAATGCACGAGCGATGAGAACGAAATTTTTCATCAATGATTGCAGATGATTGACTTTGGCAAAAAGAAGGAATCGGCATCCAGTTGCATGAGGCCGCCTTTTTGCAGCACTTCGGCGTGCTTGGGAAATAGGGATATACAGAGCGGCCTGTTAGTAATAGGATAGGCGAAGACTGAAAGGCGGGATATCCGCAGGAGAATATATGACTCTGTTTCTGGCTCTGAGCTTCGTTGTGGTCGGCTTCCTTTGCGGGGCTACCAGCATTGGCGGCATACTGCTCATCCCGGCTATCCAGTACAGTACGGGCATGCCTCTGCCTCTGGCTTCGGGCACGGCTCTCTGCAGCTTCTTTTTCACTGCGGCGTGGGGCACATGGCTCCACTGGAAAGGCGGCAGTCTGGAAAAGAGCATAGTCCTGCCGCAGTGCATAGGTGCCATGATATTCGGCTTCTTCGGCGCGCTCACCAAGTTTATCGTCGGTGCTGTGGCACTCAACGTCATCCTTGCCCTGCTCATCATCCTTGCAGGCGTGGCGGCCTTCCGTCCTCCTCGTCCCATCGGCAGCATGTCCACAGAGAAGGGGCGTTTCCGCTATCTGGTCTTCGTAGGGTCTTTCGCTGGCTTCATGGCCGGGCTTACCGGCATGGGCGGGCCCGTGCTCTCCGTCCCTATGATGATAGTCATGGGCTTCGCGCCCTTCGCTACCGTGGCCGCGGCCCAGCCTTTCCAAACCTTCGCCTGCCTTTCCGGCAGCATAGGCAATATCCTCATCGACCAGATAGACTGGTATATCGCCATCACCTCCGTGTTCCTGCAGGGCGTGGGCGTGTGGGCCGGCATACGCGTGGCCCGGCGCATGGACACGTCGCTTCTCAAGAAAGCCATAGCCTGCCTGTGCGTATTCACAGGCGTATGCATGATGCTTCGATAAACAAGAAGGCCGCCTCATGACGAGACGGCCTTCTTCATATCTGTGGGAGCGGATTATTCGGCCAGAGCCTTATGGTAGGCTTCCAGCGCAGCTTCGAGGTAGGCTCCCTGAGGCTTTTCCGGCAGGCTGTAGGCCAGCGCGTGCAGACCGGCGGCGATGTCGGCCCAGTCCACCCAGCCCATGTGGGCGAGGCGTATGACCTTTTCCTTCAGCTCGCCCTGGCCGGCCGTGAGGATGACGCTGCAGTCCTTCCATGCCTTGGCGATGACGGGGCTGGCCTTCACGCCTTCGGGCAGGCAGATGCTCGTGAGGCCCCAGGTGCTGTGCTTCTCTTCCTTCACGAAGAGTTCGAGGCCCATGGCCTCGGCTCCGGCACGGGCCATCTTCATAAGGGCGTACTGCTTTTTGAAGACCTTGTCCATGCCGTATTCGAAGAGCATCTTGAGGGCTTCGTTCAGGCCGACCATGAGGCTGATGGGCGAGGTGTAGTGGGTCTGATCCTTGGCGCAGTTCTCGCGTTCGCCTATGAGGTCGAAGTAGAAGCAGGTGGGGCGCACCTGTTCGGCGCGGGCCCATGCGCGGGGCGAGAGTGCCACGAAGGCCATGCCGGGGGGGAGCATGAGGCCTTTCTGCGAGCCGGTGAGCAGGCAGTCTATGCCCCATTCGTCCATGAGGATGGGCGAGAGGGAGACGGCGGAGATGCCGTCCGCCACAAGGAGCACGTCCCGTTCGCGGGTGATGTCGGCCACGTCCTTCACGGGGTGCAGGACGCCGGTGGACGTTTCGGATATCTGCATGAAGACGCCGCGGATGGATGCGTCGGCATCGAGGGCTTCGCGCACGGCTTCGGGAGCGATGGCTTCACCGGCAGACCAGCGGAGAACGGCGGTTTCGAGGCCGCGCATCTTGGCTATGTCTATCCAGCGGTCGCCAAAGTGGCCGGCCGTGGCGATGAGCACTTTTTCGCCGGGCTCGAAGAGATTGAAGGCGGAAGCCGTCATGGCGCCGGTGCCGGAGCAGGCCAGAGGGATGACCGGGCCTTCGGTGCAGAACAGCTTTTTCAGCATGTCCTGATTCTCATGCATGATGGTCTTGAAGGCGTCCTTGCGGTGATGGGGCAGGGGCGCGGCCATGGCAAGGCGTACACGGTCCGGGATGGGGGTCGGCCCGGGGGTGAGCATGCGGGTAGCCTGGAAGGACATGGGGACCTCGTTCGTTTATTCCGGAAGATGGAACAGGAAAGTCTTGAGATAGGCCGTTTCGGGCATGGCGGGGTGGATGGGGTGATCCGGTCCCTGGAAGCCCTGGAAGAGCAGGCGGGCGAAGCGGCGGCGCTTGCCGGCGGCACGGGTGACCATGTTGCGCAGGGCTTCGGCTTCCAGATGGTGCGAGCAGGAACAGGTCATGAGCATGCCGCCGGGCTTCACGAGATCGAGGCCCAGCTCGTTCACGCGGGCATAGGCTTCGAGGCCCTGCTTGGCATCCTTCTTGCGCTTGATGAAGGCGGGCGGATCGACGCAGACGATGTCGAACTGGCGGCCTTCGCGGCGCAGGTCGGCCAGCAGGCCGAGGGCGTCGCCCTGCAGGGTCTCGGCTTCACAGCCCGCGGAGGCGGCATTGCGGCGGGCATAGTCGAGGGCCTGGGCGGAGGCGTCCATGAAGCTTACGGAGCCGGCGCCGTTCTTGGCGGCGAGGGCGCCGAAGGAGCCGGCATAGCAGAAGGCGTCCAGAACGGAACAGCCGGGCTGGGCCTTCACGAAGGGGGTGAGGGCGGCACGGTTCACGCGCTGGTCGTAGAACCAGCCTGTTTTCTGCCCTCCGGCCAGCGGGACCATGTAGGTCATGCCATTTTCTTCTATGGCTGTCTCTTCGGGCACAGTG
Organism: Mailhella sp.; assembly: GCA_017411945.1. Lineage (GTDB taxonomy): Bacteria > Desulfobacterota > Desulfovibrionia > Desulfovibrionales > Desulfovibrionaceae > Mailhella. The sequence goes on along the minus strand of JAFQPD010000162.1, from coordinate 2,564 downwards.
CCGAGGGCGGCCTTCTGGAAGCGTTCCAGCCCTTCGAGGGAGCGGGAGGCCACGTCATTGGCCAGCAGTATGGAGGCAGGGTGCAGGAGCTCATCCAGAAGGCTGACCAGCGTTTCGGTCTGGGCTTCCATGCCTGCGGTGGTCACCTGGCAGACGAGGTGGTCGCCGTGGCGGTCGGCCACGAGGCCGGGCAGGAAGTCGCCTTCACCGTGGCAGAGGCGGTAGAAGGGGCGGTCGAACATGCGCTGGCGCAGGGCGAGGGCGTCGGAGAGGCGGCGGCGCAGGAGGTCCGGGCCGAGTCCTTCGTCGGCCTTGCGGCTGACCAGGCGGACAGCGATGAGGGAGGCGGGGTTCACATAGCCGCAGCCCAGCACGCGGCCTCCAGCGTCGGCCACCTGTACGGGCTGGCCGGGAGCGAAAGAGGTGAGCGGAGAACGCTTCACGTCCACTTCGTTGCTGAATACCCAGAGATGGCCCACGCGCAGGCGGCGGTCTTCGCCTTTTTTAAGGAAGATAGTTTCCATAGATGCTCTTTGGCTGGAAGAAAAGAATTTGGGGAGGGCTCCCCGTTCTGCGGAACGGAGCTCCCTCCCCCTGTATCAAACTACTTTTTCTCTTTTTTCCCGTGGGAAGAACGCAGATGCAGGCGCATGGGAGCATGCTTGATGCCGAAGATGCGGCGCAGGGAACGTTCGAGGTAGCGGGCGTAGGATTCGGCCACGCGGTCGGCGTCGTTCACGAAGCAGACGAAGGTCGGCGGTTCGCTCTCAGCCTGGGTGAGATAGAAGAACTTCGGGCGGACGCGACGCACCACGGGGGCCTGATGGCGGGTGAGAGTCTCTTCCATGGCGCGGTTAAGCAGGCCGGTGGAAACGCGGGTGCCGCATTCCATGTAGATGCGCTCGGCAAGGGGGATGAGCTTGTCGAGGCCTTCGCCGGTGCGGGCGGAGGTGGGCACCACGGGCACATGGTAGCAGAAGCTCAGCTCTTCCTGGAAATTCTTCGTCAGCTGGGTGCGGGCCTTCTGGGGGACGAGGTCCATCTTGTTCACGATGATGAGGAAGGGCGTCTTGCGTTCGTCGAGCAGTTCGATGAGTCGCTTGTCCTGGGCGGTGAGGCCTTCGGTGGCGTCGAGCAGGAGGAAGGTTACGTCGGCCTTGGTGGTGCTCTTGAGCGAGGAATTCACGGAGAAGCGTTCCACGGTGTCCGTGATGCGGGCGCGGCGGCGCACGCCGGCGGTGTCCACGAAGGTGTACTTCTTGCCGTTCTTCTCCACGGTGACGTCCACGCTGTCGCGGGTGGTGCCGGCCATGTCGCTCACGATCATGCGGTCTTCACCGATGAAGGCGTTGGTCATGGAGGACTTGCCCGCGTTGGGGCGGCCCAGCATGCAGAGCTTCATGCTGTCGCCAAGCTTGCGGCGGCGCACGCCGGGCTTGTCGCGGTCTTCTTCGAGGTCGGCGGGAAGCTGTTCTTCGTTCTCTTCGTCTTCAAATTCATCGGCTTCGGGGAGCAGGTCGCGAATCTCGCCTTCGAGGGCGCGCAGGTTGAAGCCGTGCTCGGCGGAGCAGGCCAGCACGGGGAAGCCGAGGCCGTGGAATTCGGCCATCATGAGTTCTTCCTTCTCGGCGCCGTCCACCTTGTTCACCACGAGGAGTATGGGCTTGTCGCACTTGCGCAGATAGGCGGCAAGGTGTTCGTCGAAGGGCATGAGGCCGTCGCGGCCGTCCACCACCATGCAGATGACGTCGGCTTCCTTGAGGGCGGCTTCGGCCTGGCGCAGGATGTCGGCTTCGAAGCCGCGGATGCCGGCAGGGCCTTCGGCCACGGCCTGATGGCTGTCGAGCGTGATGCCGCCGGTATCAACGAGTGCGAAGTCGCGGCCGAAGCGCGAACGCACCACGCCTTCCATGCGGTCGCGCGTGACGCCGGGGCGGTCATGCGTGATGGCGCGGTTGCTGCGGATGAGGCGGTTGAACAGGGTGGACTTGCCCACGTTGGGGCGTCCAAGCAGAACGACTTTGGGCATCATGGCCGTTACCTCTCGGATATGGGCGGCTGGAGTGCGGCCCGTACTTGCAGAATATAGTCTTGAACAGAAGGGACGGAGATTTATACGCTCCAAGGGGCCTTCTGTCCAACCTTTTTAGGATACCCTGCCTGCGAGGGGGAAATCAAGCAAAGAAAATTTTAATCGTAATATATTGGAATGTATTGAAAAATAAAAAAATCCTTGCAATATTTCCGCGTTTTGTCTATAAAACGTCTTTTCTTTCAGGAATATAAATCTCCAGAGACCGGAGTGATGCTATGACCCGTAAAGACCGCACCGAAGGCATCTACAGCCGCCGCGAAGTTCTCGACGAGAGCGAACGCCGCCAGTACAACCTCATCCAGCTCAAGGATCTGCTTTCTTACGCCTACCGCTACTCGGAAGACGTGAAGAAGCGTTTCGACCGTGCCCAGTTCAATGTGGAGAAGTTCAAGACCCTCTCCGACCTGAAGCACATCCCCATCCTTAAAAAGAAGGAACTCATCTTCCTGCAGACCATGGGCCCCCGCCT
>JAFQPD010000019.1 GCA_017411945.1 Mailhella sp. | reverse complement strand
GAGATAATCTCCCCGGACCCCATATTTGCATAAACGCAGGAGTTGATAGTATCAACTCCTGCGTTTATGCTATTGGGGGTGCAGGGGAATGATCCCCCTGCCGGATGGGCTGAAAACGCGTAGTCATTTTCGGCTTTACCATGACAAGGCAGAGCCTTCCCAGATAAAAAAGGAATCCTATGTCTAAACCCCTTTTCACAGCACCTGACGAATTTGCCGTGCGCGGCCTTGCCTATCTCTTCCGTGCGCTCGACGAAGTCATGCCCATGAACGGCGCGCAAAGGCGCGACCTTTCCAATGCCTGCCGCGACCTTTCGGCCATGCTCACGACCGATCGCGACTCCCTCGACCGCCCCTACTGGACGGCGCCGCGCCTCACTTCGGCCTACCTGCGCTATTTCCTGCCGTGGAACCTCGTGCGCCTGTCCTCGCTCCTGCCCGGACTGGACTTCGGCCGCATCCCGGACGAGCCTCTCATTCTCGACATGGGCAGCGGCCCCCTCACCCTGCCTCTGGCCCTGTGGCTCTCCCGCCCGGACCTGCGCGAAAAGCCCGTGACCATCGTCGCCAGCGATACCACGCCCCATATCCTCGAACTCGGACGCCGCATCTTCGACATACTCCGAGCCGAACTCGCCCCGGAATGCCGCTGGACCATACGCACCATGCGCGCCTCGGTGACGCAGGCCCTGCACCGCATCCATGCCAAGCCCGGCATGCTCTGGATGATGACCACCGGCAACGTGCTCAACGAAATGGAAGAACGCCGTGCGCGCCCCGGCCACCAGATGTCCGACCGCATGCGCTCCCTGCTCGAAGACGCCTCCCGCATGCTCATGGAAGGCGGCCTCATCTTCTCCGTAGAGCCCGGCACCCGTCAGGGCGGACGCCTGCTCACCAACCTGCGCAAGAGCGCACTCGGCGGCGTGGAAGAAGAGCCGGAATTCGAAGACCTCACCTCCTTCGCCCTGCGCGAAGAACAGGCCGGCCGTGCCGCCTCCCGCGCTTCCGGCGACTTCGACGACGACTGGGACGATGACGACATGCTGGCATTCGGCCTCTCGCCGCTGTTCAAGCCGCTCTCGCCCTGCCCTCACGCCAATTCCTGCCCCATGCTCGACAGGCGCAGCACTGCCTGGTGCCATGTGAACGCTCCCGCCGAGCACGCCCCGCAGGCCCTGCGCGACCTTTCGGCCCGCGCCGGCCTGGACAAGGATTCCATAAGCCTCTCCTTCCTCCTCCTCAAAAAGCTGGACGAAGAGGAAGCCGAACAGCTCGCCGAAGCCCCCCAGCGCACCCGCCGCCCGCAGAGCCGCCGCAGGATATCGGCCCGCATCGTTTCCGACGCCTTCATCGTGCCGGACTACCCCGGCCGCGCCCGCTATGCCTGCACCGAGCTCGGGCTCGCCCTCATCCCGGATTCCGCCCACCTTTCCCCCGGTGCGCTCTGCGAAGGCTGGACCACCCCCGGCCTCGACCGCAAATCCCAGGCCTTCATCATGATGCTGGACGGCGCCGAACTGCGCCGCTTCCCGCCCCGCGCCATGCAGGACGAAGGACGCCCGCGCCCTCAGCGTTCCCGCTTCTCCGAAGGGCGCGCCCACAGCGAAGAACGCCCCCGGCAGGAATCAGGACGCCGTCCCTTCCGCCGCGATGACGACGACAGGCCCTCCGCACGCCGCGACCGCGATGAATTTCCCCGCCGCCGGGAAGAAAAAAGCAGGGACCGGCATGAAGGAAGGGGCGAACGCCGCGAACCGAAGCATGAAGGCCGTCCTGCCGACCGCAGGCCCCGCACTGGTGGAGCGGATCGCCCCGCCGCCCCCCGCCGCCGTCGCGAATCCTGACATCAGGCACGGGGCGGGGCCGCCATCCCGCTCTCTGCCCTGCTTTAGCTCTGGCTTTTTTTGGGGAAACGTGCATACTCCCCGCATCGAGCTCCCACCCGAGGAGCGACACACTCAGGAGACTGCTCCATGGACACCATCTACCTCGCTGCCGCAGCCGGCGTGCTTGCACTCGTCATCGTCGCGGCCATGATCATGAAAAAGGGCAAAGCGGCCCCGGAAGATCCCGATGAGGGCTCGGAAAAAAGAGAGTGCGGCGACCCCGAACTCTACGAACTGGGCATGAACCCCGTTTCGGACAAGCCCATCATGTATGCGCTCACCACTTGCCTGCACTGCAAGAATACCAAGAAATTCCTTGAGGAGAATCATTACGAAGTCACGGTGATCCATCTGGACGATTACTGCGACTCCGACCGTGCCAACCTCATGGAGAAAGTCCGCAAGTACAATCCGCGCGGCACGTTCCCCGTGGTGCTCATGCCCAACGGTAAAGTCATCGTGGGCTTCCGCAAGCTGCTCCTTGAGGAGGCTATGAAAAAATGACGCCTGAAGAACTGCTCGAAAAGCTGGCAAAGGCCGCCGCCATCAAGGGCTATCACCTGCACGCCGACCATGATTTCTGCCTCGGCACGGCGGAAAGCCTCATTGCCAACAAAGAACGCTACGGCTACATGTGCTGCCCCTGCCGCCTCGCCAGCGACGACAAGAAGACCGACAGCGACATCATCTGCCCCTGCGTGTACCGCGACGACGACATCGCTGAATTCGGCGCCTGCATGTGCTCCTTCTACGTTTCCGCAGAGCACAAGGACGACCCCGACTTCTTTCCCGAAGTGGACGAACGGCGCGACCCTTCCCGCGGGCTCTAGCCTCCCCTGAACATCATGCGAAAGCGGCGCATCCCAGCTTCCCTCGAGGAGACCGGATGCGCCGCTTTCGCATTCATTGCTGCCGCAGAAGAGGCCCCGCCATCACCTGGTCCACTTCTCCATGAATCCGCGCGGAGAGCCTCCGCCATCGAGATGCTTCAGGAGCGACGAGCCGAACACGGCGGCGTCGGGCCTCAGATGTTCCGGCAGAAAGGCGATCTGTTCCGGGCTCTTCAGGCCGAAGCCAAGAGCCACAGGAAGCGCGAACGCCCGGCGGGTGCGGGCCAGCACCTGCGGCACCTCCTGCGGGAGCTGGCCGCGCTCGCCCGTCGTCCCCATGACGGAGACCACATAGACGTAGCCTTCGGAGACCTCGGAATAAAGCCCCATCCGCTCTTCACTGGTATTCGGCCCGACGAGCGCGATGAGAGCGATGCCCCGCTTCCGCAGAATGCTGCGCATATCCCCGGCTTCCTCGAAAGGCAGGTCCGGCACTATGACGCCCTGAACGCCTGCCCGGGCCGCGTCTTCGGCAAAGCGTTCCAGCCCGTACTGCAGGAAGGGGTTCATGTAGCCCATGAGCACCAGCCCGGACTGCACTTCGCCCCTGTGCGCAGAAAGCTCTTCAAGGATGCCGCGGAGCGTGACTCCGCCTGCCAGAGCCCGAACGGAAGCCTCCTCCACCACGGGGCCGTCTGCCACAGGATCGGAGAAAGGAACGCCTATCTCGATGACGTCCGCCCCAGCCTCGTCCAGCTCACGGACTATGCCCCAGAAACGCTCACGGCTCGGAAATCCTGCCGTCACGAAGGGAATGAGGGCCAGCCGGCCGGACTTCCGGGCAAGGCGTATCTTTCTTTCAAGGATATGCATACTCTCTCTCCCTATGCGCCGAGAGCCCGCTCTATGATGTCCATATCTTTGTCGCCGCGCCCGGAAAGATTCACCAGCACGCGGCTTCCCGGCCGGAACTCCTCCCGGTGTTCCAGCACCCAGGCCAGCGCATGGGAAGATTCCAGCGCGGGCAGTATGCCCTCGGCTCGGCAGAGCTTCTGAAAAGCGGCCAGGGCTTCATGGTCGTAGGCTATGCCGTACTTCACGCGGCCGCTCCTGTGCAGAAAGGCGTGCTCCGGGCCGACTCCGGGGTAGTCCAGCCCGGCGGAGATGGAGCCGGACGGCAGTATCTGCCCATCCTCGTCCTGAAGGAGCATGGTGTACTCGCCATGAAGCACGCCGGGCCTTCCGAAATTGATGGCCGCCGAATGGAGGCACCCGGGCTCGCCCGTCCCTCCGGCTTCCACGCCGATGAGCCGCACGCTCTCATCCTCCACGAAGGGAGCGAACATGCCTATGGCGTTGGAGCCGCCGCCCACTGCCGCGACCGCATAGTCAGGCAGGGCGCCGGTACGCTCCAGCATCTGCGCTCTCGCCTCACGGCCGATGACGCTCTGGAACTCGCGCACGAGATCTGGGAAAGGATACGGACCGGCCGCCGTTCCGAAGCAGTAGTGCGTGTCCGCCTGCTCGGATATCCACGCACGGAGCGCGGCATTGATGGCGTCCTTCAGCGTTCGTGAACCGCTTTCCACGGGCCGTACTGCTGCTCCAAGCAGTTTTATACGTCTAACATTAGCCGACTGCCGCTCCACATCCTCTGCGCCCATATAGATAGTGCACCGCAAACCCAGCCTTGCGGCGGCGGCCGCAGCAGCCACGCCGTGCTGGCCTGCGCCCGTCTCGGCTATGAGGGCCGACTTGCCCATATGCTTCGCAAGCAGGGCCTGCCCCAGCGTATTGTTTATCTTATGTGCGCCGGTATGCAGGAGGTCTTCGCGCTTCAGCCACAGCTCGAAGCCCAGTTCCTGCGAAAGCGCGGGGCAGAAGGTCAGCGGAGTCTCGCGGCCCGCAAAATCTTTCAGAAGAGAACGAAGCTCGCTCTGGAACGCCTCGGAAGGCAGTATGGCCGCCATGGCCTGCTCCAGTTCCATAAGGGGAGGCATGAGCAGTTCCGGCACGAAACAACCGCCAAAATCACCGAAGTATCCTTTTCTCATGGGGATATCCTCACTTGCGAAGCCGGGAGAAAACTTTTTCGAGGAGTTCCGGGCTCTTTATGCCGGGGCTGGATTCAAGGCGGGAATTCATGTCCAGCCCGTTCGGCGAACAGGCGGCCAGAGCCGCATCCGCATTGTCCGGCCCCAGCCCTCCGGAAAGCATCCACGGATGGGGGAAGCGCAGCCCTGCCAGCGAAGGCCAGTCCAGCGTCATGCCGCTCCCCATGCCGGCATCCAGCAGATACATGCCACAGGTCGGAGCAAAGGCGTCTATATCTGCCTGAAGGGCTTCGAGCGTTCCGCATTTCTTCGGCCAGAGTACGCGGATGACTTTTTCCGCTGGAAAGTTCGACGCGAACTCCGCGCTCTGACCGCCGTGAAGCTGGATGAAGTCCAGCCGCGCCTCATGCGCGATGGCGGCTATCTCCTCAACGCTCTGATCAACGAACACCCCCACGCGCTTCATGCCGTGCGTCTCAAGGCGGGCGGCCTCTTCCGGGCTCACGTTGCGCGGGCTTGGCGGATAGAAAATGAAGCCGCACATATCAGCCCCCAGTTCGGCTATCCTGTCAATGAGCTCCTGCTCGCGCATGCCGCATATCTTGACCTGCAGGCGGCCTCTCAGCATGCGAAGCAGAGCTGCCCCCGGCGTACCGCCTTCCATGAGGGCCGATCCCACGAGAGCGGCATGATATCCTGCTTCGGCGGCATCTTCTAGGTCGGCACGGCAGGACATGCCGCTGGCGGCTATCCACAGTTCTCCTTCCTGAGGCGGGCATTCCCGTATGAGCTGAAGGCAGGCCCCGCGGTCTACTTTCAGGGTGGCGAGGTCGCGCGCGTTCACCTGTATGATGCTCGCACCGCTCTCCCGGGCAAGGCGCAGGTCGGCCTCATCGAAAACTTCCACCACCGCCTCCACGCCCCCGGCCTCAGCCTGCTCGCGCAGGGCCCGAAGCCGGGCTGCATCCGGGGTGAGGCGAACGATAAGGAGCAAAGCCGAAGCGGGAGAGGCCAGCGAGGCCGCGACCTGGGCCGGATGGAAAAGAAAGTCTTTCCGCAGAAAAGGCATGCCGGGCACGGCTTCCGAAGCCCGGGCGAGATATCCCATATCGCCCTTGAAATACTTCTCTTCCGTAAGGATGGACACCGCGCTCGCTCCGTTCTCGGCGTACTGACGGGCCACATCTTCCACTTCGAGAGCTTCACAGATGACGCCGCGGGAAGGCGAAGCTTTCTTGAATTCCGCGATGACGGCCAGCGGCGCGCCGTTCCGTCCTCCGCGCTCAAGAGCGGCTCGGAACGAAGGGCGCACGCCCTCCCAGGGGCAGAGAGGGCCTCCCGGCGCGAAGGAGGCTTCGTCCTGCATCAGACGTTCAAGTTCCCGCACCTCAGCCCGCTTGGCCTCAACGAATCGCTCCAGCCCAGTCATGGCAGCATCCTCATCCCTGCTCCTTCGGCCACGCCCTTGCGGGCCTTGGCCACACAGTCTTCAAGGCTGAGCCCGTCTTCCATGAGCCAGATGGCGAAGGCCGCGTTCAGGGCCAGCATATCGCGCATGGCACGCGGGCCGCGCCCGGCAAGGAGTTCCCGCAGCACGGCGGCAGCCTCTTCTCGGCTGTTCACTTCCACCTCGTCGGCGCGGCAGGGGGAAAAGCCATAGTTCGAAGGGTCAAACTCCATTTCCTCCAGCTCGCCTTCACGAATGAGCACCACACGGGTACGCCCCATGGTCGTGAGCTCGTCGTAGCCTCCGGCTCCGCAGAACACAGCCGCCCTCTTCAAAGGGAAATGCCGCAGGGCGGAGGCGACGATATCCACCAGCTCGGGCCGGGCCACGCCCATCATGAGGTGGTCGGGGCAGGCCGGGTTCACCATGGGGCCGAGCATATTGAACAGGGTGCGTATGCCTATTTCCTTGCGCACATCTCCCACCTTGGCGAAAGCCGGATGGAAATATGGCGCATACTGGAAGGCGAAATTATGCTGCTTGAGCAGGGCCACCACCGCTTCCGGATCTCGCTCCATGGGCAGGCCCAGGGCTTCCACCACGTCGGCCGAGCCGGAATGGGAGGAAACCGCGCGGTTGCCGTGCTTGATGACGCGGTAGCCCATGCCCGCCAGCGTAAGGGCCGCGGCCGTGGAGCAGTTGAAGCAGTTCCTGCCGTCGCCGCCTGTGCCTACGATGTCTATGCTGTGGGCAGGAACGCCCTTCACGGTGACGGCCCTGTCGAGGATGCAGCGGATGGCACGCGCCAGCTCAGAGGCGGAAGGCCCCTTCATGCGCAGGGCCGTAAGGAAAGAACCCGTCTGCGCAGGCGTCATGCTGCCATCGAAAAGGGAGGAAAAAGCGGCTTCAGCCTGTTCGCCGCTGAGGTCCAGCCCCTGGGCCAGCGTATCCAGTATGGAAGCGACCGTTGGCTCCTTCCCGCCAGAAGCCCTGAGGCTGGCCGGAAAATTCCCAAGGAGCTTCAGCCCCTCAGGAGTAAGGATGGAGCCGGGATCGTACTGCACGCCTGCCCACGGCCTGTCGCGGAAGCGCAGGGACATGACTTCGCCGTGAGGCCCCCGCGCCGAAACGACAACGCTGTCCAGCGGACGATGCTCGTCGATGCGCACCACAAGGGAGTGGTAGCGGCCCACGGTCATAGGGTTGGGGATGCCCCGGTACAGGCCGCGCCCGTCGTGCATGATGTCGGAAGTGCGGCCGTGCATGACTTCCGGCGCGGCCTCCGTCTCTGCTCCGGCGAAAAGGCCGAGTATCTGATGCCCCAGCCCAACGCCCAGCACAGGAACTTTCGGGTTGAGCCTCTCAAGGAATTCAAGGCAGAGCCCGGCCTTTTCCGGCCTCCCCGGACCGGGGGAAAGGCAGACCATGCGCAGGGAAGGCTCTTCGGCCAGCTCAAGGAGGTGCGGGTCGTCGTTCTTCAGCACGAGCGGTTTCTGGCCGAGCTTGCAGAAGGCCTGCACGAGGTTGCTGGTAAACGAATCGTAATTATCGATGAGCAGGAACATGCTGCCCTCCCGATCCGCAGAAAGACTGGCGCATCACTGCGGATTTATGGCAGATATCCTTCCATACCTGCGAAGGCTCCGTACCGTGCACCACCGAGCTCCCCACCTGCCAGTTCAGGCGGCCTTCCTGTACCCATAGCGTACGGACGGCTATGCCCGCATCGAGATGCACACTGCCCTTGTCGAGGCCGATCCAGCCTATGCAGCCGGCATAGGGCCCCCTCGGCCCTTTTTCCAGAGCGGCCGCTATCCGCACGGCGCGCCCGCGCGGCACGCCGCTCACGGCGCCGGCAGGGAACACGGACGCCAGAACGTCCACGGCATCCAGCCCCTTGCGGAGGCGGGCCTTGATGCGGCTCGTCAGATGCATGACATGCGAAAAGCGTTCCACCGCCATGAGACTTTCTACCTCCACAGTTCCCGGCGCGGCAACCCGGCCAAGGTCGCTCCGGCCAAGGTCCACCAGCATCATATGCTCGGCTCGCTCCTGAGGATCGGACAGGAGTTCGGCAGCAAGAGCTTCGTCTTCGCTCACGGAACGCCCCCTGCGGCGAGAGCCGGCGATAGGAGCGATGAGCATACTGCCGCCTGTGCACTGCACCATGGATTCCGGCGACGAACCGAACAGCGTGATGCCCGGCAGGCGCATGAAAAACATATACGGCGAGGGGCTGGAAGAACGCATGCTGCGGTACAGGGCAAGAGCATCGCCCTCGAAGGGGATGCTGAAGCGAACAGAGGGCGACACCTGTATGGCTTCGCCTTCACGGAACTTTTCTTTGATCAGTCTAACAGCTTCCCGAACATCCTCCCCATCCATGGACGCGCTAGCCATGCCGCCTTCCATGCCCGCACAGACTTCCACTTCTCCCAGGGAAGAGTGGGAGCCGCTCACGGGCTTATGTTCCCCCAGGCTCACCTGAGCAAGGCGATTGTAAAGATGATCGAAGAGCATGAGCGTGCCGGGCAGGCAGAGCATGCCTTCCGCCTGCTCGCCGGGGAGGGACGCAGAAAGCTCGGCATCGAAAAGCCCGGCCATTCCATACCCCAGCCAGCCGCAGAGCGAACGGGTGATGGGAGGAAGGGGCTCGGCTTCCTCGTCGGGGAGCAGTTCGATGCGCCGCATGGCTTCGCGCAGGCCCGCCACGAACGGCATGCCGGAAAGCTCGGCAAGGGGCGAGAAGCGTTCATCTTCCGCTTGGCACTCAAAGCGGCCTTCACGGCAGGAGAGCACAAGAGCCATATCGCAGGCGAGCACGCTGTACCGCCCCCATCGTCCATCGACTTCGGCGCTTTCCAGCAGTATGCCGCTGCCCTTCGCCATGCCGAGGAAAAGGCTTATGGGCGTATCCATATCCGCCGGGAGCCAGCGCACACGCTGACGCACCTTGATGATATCCTTTTCGCTATCCATGCTTCAGCCCCTGCTTACCATAGAAAAATGCCGCCCTTGGGAGAAGGACGGCATCGGTTCTTTTTCTGACATTCAGCTACGCTCCAAGACCGCATCTTCTCCCCACGGAAAATGCGCACCGCCACTGGCCTGCGAAAAAAGCGGAGGGGAAAGGGAGCATGCGGCCTCCTGAAGGAAAACTGCGGAACTTTCCGCATTTTTTTCGTGTAGGGCAAGAACCTCGGTTTTGTCAACGTGCGGCAGCCTTATGCACCCGTTCTGCGCCGCCCCTCACCGCTCGTGCCATTTTGAACGATTTCCAAATTTGTGGAAATTTTCCTATTGACATTCCGCTTTTTCCGGGTGTAGCACAAAGACATACCACAGAGGTACAAAAATGCTCAACGCTTCTTCCGCTGCCACTTTCCTGTATGAAACCAAGCCCTTCGGCTTTGGCTTCTACTTTTATTTCAGCAGGTCCCGTGGTCGGAAGGATCGTTGACACCCTTACAGCGAAACACTTCAGGCCGCGGGCGGAACAAGCCGGCGGCCTTTTTTGTAAACTCCGCCGGAGGCCCCGGTCTGCCACACTCACGAGAGGAGCGCATCATGGAACTCGGCACCAAGAAAAGGCTTTCCCACATTTTCGACCCCAACTCCCACCGCACCATCATCGTCCCCATGGACCACGGCATGACTATCCGCGCTCCCCAAGGCCTGGTGGACATCCATAAGGCCGTAGACGACATGAACGAAGGCGGCGCCAACGCCGTGCTCATGCACAAGGGCCTCATCCGCGCTTCCGGCTGCGCCGACGTCAATGCCGGCCTCGGCCTCATCATGCACATCGCGGCCTCCACCAACCTCAGCCCCATGGGCAACACCAAGATCCTCACCGGCACTGTGGAAGAAGCCATCCGCCTCGGCGCCGACGCCGTTTCCATCCATCTCAATCTCGGCGACGCCAACGAACGCGAAATGCTCAGCTCCGCCGGCATGATAGCCGACCACTGCAACCGCTGGGGCATGCCGCTGCTCATGATGCTCTACGGCCGCGGCGGCCTCATCCGCGACAGCTTCAATGTGGACGTGGTGGCTCAGTGCGCCCGCGTTGGCGCGGAACTCGGCGCAGACATCGTGAAAGTCTCCTACACCGGCACCCCCGAATCCTTCGCCAAGGTCACGGAATGCTGCTGCTGTCCTGTGGTCATTGCCGGCGGCGAGATGATAGATTCCGACATACGCCTCTTCCAGATGGTGTACGATTCTCTGCAGGCAGGCGGCGCCGGCCTTTCCATAGGCCGCAACGTCTTCGACCATCCGCGCCGCGTCACTCTCATGAAGGCCCTGAACGCCATGGTGCACAGCGGCGCCACTGTGGACGACGCCATGACCATCATGGCTGAGAACGGCTGAAAGAAAGAGGAGCCTGAGCATGAACATCTACTTCAAGAGTGTTCCCTTCAGCAAGAGCGATGTGACCCTAGCCCTCGAATCCGGGGCAGACGGCGTCATCGTCCCCTCTGGCAACGTCGAATCCGTGGCCTCACTGTCCCGCATACCGGCCATTGCCGAAGAAGACATGCCCTCCATGGCCATGGCCTCCAAGGCAGACGAAGAAGCCATCCGTGACGCCTTGAACGCAGGCCGCAAAGCCGTTCTCGCCCGGGGCTGGGAGATCATCCCCGTAGAGAACCTGCTTGCCCAGTGCGACAATGTCATTGCCGAAGCCGCCAGCCTTGAAGAGGCCGTTCTCGCCTCCGGCATACTTCAGCGCGGCGTGCAGGGCATCGTGGTCCTGCCCGAAGCCATAGGCCAGCTCAAGGACATCATTGCCGCCTGCCGTACCTGCCGCGAGCATGAAAGCCTCGACGTTGCCGAAATCGTGCGCATAGAACCCGCAGGGCTGGGGCATCGCGTCTGCGTGGACACCATGTCCATGATGAAGCGCGGGCAAGGCATGCTGGTGGGCAATTCCAGCGCCTTCACCTTCCTCGTCCATGCCGAGACAGAGCATAACGAATATGTAGCCTCCCGCCCCTTCCGTGTGAACGCGGGCGCGGTGCATGCCTATGTGCGCCTCCCCGGCGACAGGACTACCTACCTTTCCGAAGTGTCTGCCGGCACCGAAATGCTGGTGGTGGACAGCGAAGGCCGCACCACCGTAGCCACGGCAGGCCGCGTGAAAGTGGAAGTCCGCCCCATGCTCCTCATAGAAGCGAAAGTCGGCGGCAAACTCGGTTCGGTGTTCCTGCAGAATGCCGAAACTATCCGCCTCACCGCGCCGGACGGCACGCCCGTCAGCGTCGTCGCACTGAAAAGCGGAGACAAGGTGCTCTGCCGCCTCGACGAGGCAGGCCGCCACTTCGGCATGCGCATCAAGGAAGACATTCAGGAAAAATAAGGAAAACGCCATGGCAAAGCCCGCCCAGATACCAGGTCTCGCCGAACTGCGTGTGCAGATAGACGCGCTGGACTCCCAGCTCCTCGACCTCCTGAGCCAGCGCGCAAGGCTCAGCCTCGCCGTAGGTCAGGCCAAGGCGCGGGCGGGCAATGCCAGAGTGTACGACCCCGCCCGCGAAGCCCAGCTCCTTGCCAGCCTTGCGGAGCGCAATCCCGGCCCGCTCAGCGCGGCCCATATCGAAGCCATCTGGCGCGAGATCATGTCCGCCTCCCGCGCTCTGCAGAAGAGGAGCTCCGTGGCATATCTCGGCCCGGAAGGGACCTTCTCCTATTTCGCCGCCGTGGACGCTCTCGGTTCCTCCTCCCGCTTCGTTCCCTGCCGCGATTTCGACGAGATCTTCCGCTCTGTCGCTTCCGGCGAATGCGACATGGGCTTCATCCCGCTGGAGAATTCCATACACGGCACCATAACGAGAAGCTTCGACCTCTTTTCCCAGCATCAGGCACGCATCCGGGCCGAGTTCTATTCCCGCATCGCCAACAGCCTGCTTTCCAAGGAAAACTCGCTGGAGAACATCCATACCGTCTATTCCCATGCCCAGCCTCTCGGCCAATGCGCGGAATGGCTCCGTTCTCACCTGCCTCATGCCCGCCTCGTTTCGGTATCCTCCTCGGCAGACGCCGCCCAGCGGGCCTCGCAGGAGGAAGGCGCGGCCTCCGTCGGCCACAGGAGCATGGCTGACGCCCTCGGCCTGAACACGCTTGCCGACAATATCCAGGACGACAGCTCCAACTGGACCCGCTTCGTCCTCATCGAGGCCGACAGCAACGCCCCTTCGCCCGCTGTGCAGAACGCCAAAAGCTCTCTTCTCTTCACTGTGCCCAATAAGGCAGGCTCCCTCTCATCCGTGCTCGCTATCTTTTCCCGGCACGGCGTCAACATGACCAAGCTGGAATCCCGCCCCATGAAGGGCACCTGCTGGAACTACGTTTTCTTCGCCGATGTGGAATGCTGCATAGACGCACCTAAATACGCCGCCCTCCTGCAGGAAATGAAGGATGCCTGCTCTTCCGTGCGCGTGCTCGGCTGCTATCCTGCCGGCCCGCACCTCGATTCCACCATCAAGAGTACCGGATATTGATATGATAACGCTCCAAGCCCCCTCTTCCAAATCCGTCTCGCATCGCATGCTCATTGCGGCAGCCCTGGCGGAAGGTGAATCGCGGGTGAGCAACGCCCTTGCCAGCGCCGACCTCGAACGCACCCGCACCATACTTCAGACCGCAGGCGCCGACATGGATGACCTCGGCTGCGGAGACTGGCGAGTGCGAGGCATGGAGGGCGGGCCTCGAGGCGGCACTCCTGAGCTTCCTGCCGACTGCTTCGTGAGCGAATCCGGCACCACCTGCCGGCTGCTCAGCGCCGTACTGGCCGCTGGAAGCGGCGCCTTCCGCATCCATGGCGCGGAACGCATGCACGAACGCCCCATAGGTGCCCTCACGGACGTACTCTCCGAACTCGGTGCAGAAATCGCCTTCGAAAACAGACCGGGATTCCCTCCCATGGTCATCCAGAGCCGGGGCTTGCGCGGCGGCCGTGTCAGCCTGCGCGTCGATGAATCGAGCCAGTACCTCTCCGGCCTGCTCCTCGCCGCTCCTTTCTGCTCCAGAGAGCTCTGTGTGACCCTGACCGGGAGCAAAGCCGTATCGTGGCCCTATGTGGGCCTCACTCTGCAAGCCATGGAAGATTTCGGCATCGCCTTCCGCGTGGAACAGCTCAGCGGAGAAAGCTGGCAGGCCGTACTGTGGAAGGAGCTCACCAGCGTGAAGCCCGGTGAGGTGCGCATCACCGTCCAGCCCGGAAAATACCGCTCCGGAGAGTACAGAGTGGAGGGCGACTGGTCCGGCGCATCCTACCTTCTCGCCGCCGGCGCCGTTGGCCGCAAGCCTGTGCTCGTCACCGGACTTCGCGCCGATTCCCTGCAAGGCGACCGCGTGATGCTCGACCTGCTCCGTGCCATGGGCGCATCCGTCGCAGTTCGGGAAGACGGCATACAGGTCTCCCCGTCCCGCCTGCACGGCATCGACGTCGACATGGGAGACTGCCCCGACCTCGTTCCTACCATTGCCATGATCGCCGCCTTTGCCGAAGGAGTGACGCGCATCCGCAATATCGCCCATCTGCGCATCAAGGAATGCGACAGGCTTTCCGCCTGCGCAGCAGAACTGGCGCGCATCGGCGTGAAGGTGGAAGAAGCGGAAGACAGCCTCACCATCTGCGGATGCGGCCCCGCCAGCCCCTCCGTTCCGGCAGGAACGGTGTTCCGCACCAGCAACGATCACCGCATGGCCATGTCCTGTGCGCTTTTCGGCCTCGTTCCGGGGAATGTCGTGGAAGTGGACGATCCTTCCGTAGTGCGCAAGTCCTTCCCGGAATTCTGGAACGTCTGGAGGAAGCTGGCATGAAGCGCGTCGTCATCGCCGGGCATCGCGGGCGCATGGGGGCCATGCTTCTGGAACGCTTCTCCTGCCGCGCCGGCATCGATGCGGTCGGGCTCGACCTGCCCTACCTCGAAAGCGACCTTGCCGAAGCATGCCGAGGCGCACGAGCCGTGCTTCTCTGCGTCCCGGCGTCCGCTATTGCGGACGTGACGGCGAAATTCATTCCCTACATGGACGCCGAAACCATCCTTGCGGACATCACCTCCGTAAAGGAACGCCCCATGCGCGACATGGAAAGCCTCTGGAGCGGCCCCGTGGTAGGCACGCATCCCCTTTTCGGCCCCGCCCCTGCCGAAGGCATGGAACTCCGCGTTCCCGTCATCCCCGGGCGAAACGCTTCGGAAGAAGACATCGCCTTCATCGAAGCTCTGTTCCAGGGCTTCGGATGCGTGACCTTCCGGGCTACTGCTGAAGAACACGACATGGCAGAGGCCAAGATACAGGGCATGAACTTCATCACCAGCGCGGTGTACTTCGCCATGACCGCCGAAGATCCCGCCCTCCTTCGCTACCTCACCCCCTCCTTCCTGCGCCGCAAGGATTCGGCGGAAAAGCAGCTCACGGAAAACAGAGCCCTGTTCACATGGCTCTTCGAGGCCAATCCTCACAGCCAGACCATGGTGCTCCAGTACCTCGGCCTGCTCTCCATGGCCGCTACCGGCAATGTGGACGCCATACTCGACAAAGCTCAGAAATGGTGGCTGCGGGAAGGAACTGACCGAGAGCTGAAGGAACAAGAGAAACTTGCAGACATACAGTCGACCGTGATGGGTCTGAAAAAAGGATAACCGCATGCGCTACACCCTGTTTGGAGAATCCCACGGCCCTGCCATCGGCATCGTGCTCCAAGGCGTCCCTTCCGGGCTCTTCCTCGACATGGACTTCATCGAAGCCGAAATGGCGCGCCGCGCCCCCGGCAATTCTCCGCTGTCCACGGCCCGCAAGGAAAAAGATGCCGTAGATATCCTGAGCGGAGCTTTCGAAGGCCGCGCCACGGGTACGCCGCTCTGCGGCCTCATCCGCAATGCGGATACCCGCTCCCGCGACTATGCCGCCACGCGCTGGCTCCCCCGCCCCGGCCATGCCGACTTCACCGCGCATCTGCGCTACAAGGGCTTTGAGGATTACCGGGGCGGAGGCCATTTCTCCGGCCGCCTCACCGCGCCGCTGGTCTTCGCTGGCGCGGTAGCGAAACTGGCCCTGCGCGAACACGCAGTGGAAATACTGGCCCGCATCAAACGTATAGAAAACATCGAAGATGCCCCGCTCGACCTCGCCTGCCCCGACCGCGAAGCCCTGCGCCTTGCCGGAAAAAAGCTTCTGCCCGTCATCGGCGACGAACAGGCAGAAGCCATGCGCGCGGCCATACTCAAGGCCAAGGGCGAAGGCGATTCCGTGGGAGGGATCATCGAATGCTTTGTCTTCGGTCTGCCCGCAGGCAAGGGAAGCCCGGACTTCGATGAAAACGTCGAAAGCCTCATAGCCCGCCACATTTTTGCCGTGCCCGCCACCAAGGGGCTGGAATTCGGCGCAGGCTTCGGCCTTGCGGCCATGCGAGGCTCCCAGGCCAACGATGCTTTCCTGCCCTCCTCCGGCGGCAAGCCGCTCACCAGCACCAACCATAACGGCGGCATCAACGGCGGCATCACTAACGGCATGCCCATAGCCTTCCGCGTTGCGATAAAGCCCACGGCCTCCATAGCTCAGGTGCAGGACACGGCAGACATGAGGAGCGGAGAAGCGGCAAAGCTCGTGATCAGCGGAAGGCACGACCCCTGCATCCTTTCCCGCGCAGTCCCTGTCATCGAAGCCGCCGCGGCCCTTGCCATAAGCGAACTGCCCGGAGTGCTGGCATGAAGAACATCGTGCTCATCGGGCTTTCCGGCTGTGGCAAAAGCACCCTTGGCAAACGCCTCGCCCGCCGCCTGCGCATGCCCCTTCTCGATACCGATGCCATGATAGCCGAAGCCGAGGGCCGCTCCATACCCGACATTTTCGCTGAACGCGGAGAACCATACTTCCGCGACCTTGAGCACGCCGCCTGCCTGGCCGCCTCGGAAGCAAGGGGCGCCGTCATCGCCACGGGCGGAGGCGTTGTCCTGCGCGAAGAGAACATGGAGGCTCTGGCAGGAAACGGGCTGGTCTTCTTCATCGGCAGGCACCCTTCCCGCATCCTGCGCTCCGCTTCTCTCCTCGACAGGCCTCTGGTGCAGGACGATGGAAAACGCCTGTACCGCCTTTACGCCGAACGCCTTCCCCTGTACCGCCGCTGGGCCGACATGACCATACGCAATGACGGCGGCAGAAAAAGCATGGCCCGCTGCCTGCGCCGTATCCTGCGATATTTCCGCCAGCACACAGACTAGGAGCTTTTATGCATTCCCCGCTCAACGGAAAGAAGCTCGCCGTGATAGGCGACCCCATCGAACACAGCCTCTCGCCCATCATACAGCAGGCCATGCTGGATGCCCTTGGGCTGGACTGCACCTATGAACGCATCCGCGTTCCGGGCGGCTCCACGCTGGAATGGCTTCCAACGGCAAATTCTCTAGGTCTTGCCGGCTTCAACGCCACCATGCCGCATAAGGCAGACCTCGTGCCGCTCATGGACGAGCTTTCCGCCGATGCCCGCATGTACCGTTCCGTGAATACCGTCGTTCTGCGAGGCGGGCGTTTTCTCGGCTTCAACACCGACGGCGAAGGCTTTCTGCGCTCGCTCATGGAACAGGGCGTCGATGTTCGGGGAAAGCATATCGCCGTACTCGGAGCAGGAGGAGCCGCCCGTTCCGTCGTACTCAAGATGGCCGCTGAAGGAGCGGCGCGCATCACAGTCTGCTGTCGAAATCCGGAAAAGGCGGCAGAGCTGGCCGCATCTCCTGCTGTTCATATTGCCGGCCTTTCGCGCCAGAGCACGGATGCCGTGCTTGCCGAAAGCGATCTTCTCGTCAACTGCACGCCGCTGGGCATGCAGGGCGTGGGGGCAGACTTCGAAAACTTCTCCTTCCTCGATGCCCTGCCAGCCTCAGCCCTGGTCTGCGACCTCATCTACCGTCCGCTCAAGACCCGCCTGCTCCGCGAAGCCGAAGAGCGCGGCCATGCCACGATGAACGGCCTTGGCATGCTCATCCATCAGGCCATTCTCGCTCTGGAGCACTTCGCCGCAATGGAGCTGGATGCCGCCGCCATGAAGGAGGCGGTCATGGCAAGGCTTCTGCCCGCCCTGCAAAGTCCAGAACTTTTCTGAACCGTTCCCCACGCAAAAAGGCGACCTGCAAAAGGCCGCCTTTTCTTCTGTGGAAGCATGCTCAGTGAGACTGTGCTTCCGAAGGCTCGATGTAGGAGGTCTCGAGGTCGTCGAAAGCCGTGAACTCGGGCCGGTATGCCAGTTCCACCGTTCCGGTGGGGCCGTTTCTGTGCTTGCCGATGATGATCTCGGCCTTGCCCGTGCGCACATAGTCCTTGTTCTTGTGGTAAGCGTCCTCTCGATGGATGAACATGATAAGGTCGGCGTCCTGTTCGATGGCGCCGGATTCGCGAAGGTCGGAAAGCACGGGGCGTTTGTCGGTACGCTCTTCCACCTTGCGGTTGAGCTGGGAAAGAGCGATGACCGGCACCTTCATTTCCTTGGCAAGCGCCTTGAGATTGCGAGAGATATCCGAAATTTCCAGTTCGCGGGACTCGTTGCGCGAAGAATGCATGAGCTGGAGATAGTCCACCACCACGAGGTCGAGGCCATGCTCGGCCTTCAGGCGGCGGCAGCGGGCGCGCAAGGCCAGAGGAGTGAGGCCTGCGGTATCGTCGATGAAGATCTTGGCGCGGGAGAGCGTGTCGGCCGCGGCGGAAAGCTTTTCCCAGTCGTCGTCCTCAAGGAAGCCCTTCCTCACGCGGGAAAGCTCCACGCGGCCCCAGGCGCACATCATTCGGTCCATGAGGGATTCCGCGCTCATTTCCAGGGAGAATATGGCCACGGAAGCCCCGCCGGAGAGCGCGGCGCGCATGGCCACGTTCAGCGCGAAGGCCGTCTTGCCCATGGAAGGACGGGCGGCCAGGATGATGAGGTCAGTAGGCTGGAGGCCGGCAGTCATCCTGTCGAGCTGCATATAGCCCGTGGTCAGGCCCGTAGTGGCGTTCCTGTTCTGGTAGCGGGTGGTGAGGGCGTCGAAGACCGTGCGCACCAGCTCGCCGCTGGAGGCGAAGGTTTTGTTGTTGGAACGCTCGGAAATGGAGAAGATGGCGCGCTCGGACTCGTCGAGGAGCATGGGCACGTCTTTGGCGG
>JAFQPD010000161.1 GCA_017411945.1 Mailhella sp. | reverse complement strand
GGCCGCCGGACACAAGTCCGGCGGCCTTCTCCTTTAATATCATTTCCTCACGGCAAGGATGAGTATGGATGCCAGCACGAGAATACATCCCAGCCAGCCCGCAGTCGTGAAATCTTCATGCCAGAACCACCACGAGAGCCATGTGCCGACTACAGGCTCGACGTTGCCGATGATAGCCGCCTGCACCGGAGAAAGGTAGCGCAAAGCCTGCCCATACCAGTAATAGGCCGCATAGGAAGAAACAAAGCTGAGCACCAGCACGCCAGCAGCTCCTGCCAAGGTCACCGGCCGGAAATCTGTGAAGAAAAAGAGAACTGCCGCGGCGGGAAGGAAGGTCATGGCAAAAAGAGCCTGCGTGGAATAGCGGTCTTTCCACCATGCGAAGAACAGAAACTGGAACGCATATGTGAAACCGCAGAGCAGCCCGCAGCCTATGCCCACCCAGGAGACTTCTCCGCCAAGGCTCCCGCCGGAAAGACAGACAAGAGCCGTTCCGGCCATGGTGAGGAAAAGTGCGGCAAGCCGGGTACGGCCTATGGCTTCATGGAAGATCAAGCGCGAGAAAAGGGCCACCCATGCCGGAGCCGAACAAAGCAGGATGATGGCCAGCGCACTCCCGCTCTTCTGCACGGAGACCTGGAAGCATATGATGAACGCAGTGACGAAAATCGCGCCGAAAAAGATCATGCATCCGAGATCGCGCATGCCCGGCCTGAGCCCTCCGCTCACAAGGGCATGCACTGTGAAGCACAGGCCTGAAATAAGCATGCGCCAGAAGGCTACTGACGAAGGATCCATGCCTTCGGCAAAGCAGATGCGGGACACGGGCCCGAGAAGGGCCCATGCCAGAGCCGCAGTCACGCAGTAGGCCAAACCTCGCCAGAACGTATCGTTCACGCGTATTCTCCCAACGAAAAAGGGCTCATGACTGGACCACGAACCCTGGATAAAAGAAAAGGCTCGCGATTTCTCGCGAGCCAAAATTCTGGTGGAGCTGAAGAGAATTGAACTCTTGGCCTCTTGAATGCCATTCAAGCGCTCTCCCAACTGAGCTACAACCCCGTTGCAGAAAGGACATTGCCAGAATCTGGCATATCCGTCAAGCAAAATCTTCCATTTTTTTTAATTTTCCTGCAGAAACTATTCCATGATGGCCAGAGCGTCCAGAACGGGCTGGAGCGTGCCCTCTTCCTGCGCTTCGCGCATGAGGCGGCCTATGTACTGAAGCTGGCGGCGCTTGGCCTCATAGCCGGAAAGGCGGTCGTATTCGTCGAAGCCTTCCTTGAGGTCGGGGGAAAGAGGCAGGCGGGCGCGCTTGGCAGGAGCTATTTTGGCAAGCTTCTCACCTACGGCCTGCAGAGCGGCGCTGTCGCGCTTCTTCTGCGAACGGCTCGGCCTGTACTCTTCTTCCTCGCCGCCGATCTGATAACGATTCTTGCGGGGCATTACTGCTGTACCTCACGGGAGCCGTCTTCAGGGTTGAAGTTAGCACTGTCCTCAAGTTCGAGGGTCTCTATCTTCTCTTCGAGCCATTCCATGAGGGCGCGGGCGGTGTGATAGTTGAACAGGACGCGGGAATGGATGTGGCGGGAAATGACGCGCTCCTCTTCATCGAAGGGCACGACTTCGGCTCCGAAGGCGCCGTCCGGCTCCACGGGGCGTTCGGAGAAGGAAGGGAGCTTGTCGCTCTCCACGTAGAAATTCACTTCTATTTCGCCCTGCGGATTGATGCCGCCCCACACGCCGTGCGTGTACTGCAGGCGGGCGGAAGGCTCCTGGCTGTATTCATAGCGCACACGGCTGGGATATTTGATCTGGCTCATAAAGACCTCTTCGGTATTTCCCTGCACGCCTTCGGCGGTACAGGCTTGGAATCGCTATCTTATCCCGCCTTGCACGGCAAGTAAAGGAACTTCTCCAAGCCTCAAGCAGGCACTTGACGGAACGGCCTTGGCACGTCAAACTGCAATATTGCAGCGCGCCTTCCGGCACGAACGCACCCTCACGAGATCATTCCCCTTCCATAAGGATATACTATGAGCACCCACACCAAGGAAGTACTGCAGGTCCGCCCCATTTTCGACTTCGAGCTCATGCTCGGCCTTCTTTCCGAGAAACGCCTCGGCGGCAGAGTCCTCGAAGAAATGGCCGACACCTGGGAACGCTGGCTCCCCAAGCTCCATGCGATCAAGCTCGAAACCGGCAAGGGCCGCTACCTCGCCCTCTGGCTCGACACGGATGTTGAAGAAGAAGTGGACGCCGAACGCGCCAAATCTGCCGAATACGGCTACCGCCTGAGTGCGCTCGCCCAGACCATGATCCAGTGCGCCGTGTACCAGCTCCTGCCGGAAGTGGAAGAAGCCGGCTGCGCCCCCGCTCCACAGCCCACCGCCCTGCTCTGCGACGCCCTCGAAGCCGAAGGCCTCGACTATCAGGAAGAGACCCACTCCATCCTGCCCAAGTACAGCGTGCTCACCCCCTACCCCTTCCGCGGAGCCTGCGATATCTGCTACCTGCGCAAGGAATGCCCCAAGGCCAACGGCCAGGGCGGCGGCATCACCTCCTTCGAACTGGGCGGCCATACCAACTAAGGCTTCCCCATGGAAAAGGAAAAGTTCAAGGAAGGATTCTTCCATATCTTCAAGGCCGCCGGCTACTCTCTGGCCGGCCTCGCTACCGGCCTTCGCCTGAGCCTCGCCTTCCGGCAGGAAGCGGCCATACTCGTCCTGCTCCTTGTCCTGCTCGGCGTGTACGGCAAACCCGTCAGCACCTGGCTCATAGGCATAGGAGCATGGCTCCTCGTCATGATGGCCGAACTCCTGAATACGGCCATCGAAGAGGCCCTCAACCTCATCACCACGGACTACAATATCCACGTCAAGCATGCCAAAGACATGGCCTCCGCCGCCGTCTTCCTCATGCTGACCCTCAACGCCGCCCTGTGGTTCTGCATGTTCGTGCTGTGCCTTTTTTAGGGTGACAGGATGAATGTTTACGGGGAAGGGAAGGAAACTTTCTGGAGAAAGATTTCCTTCCCTTCCCCGAACCCCATCCCTTCTTTCAAAGACTTTTAATTAGTCCTGCGAAAATCATCTGCACGCACATAGCGAGAGGCCGATGCTGACGGAACACTGTTCCGGCGGCATCGGCCTCTCGAATTATGGGGGTGCGGGGGAGATTATCTCCCCCGCGAAAACAAACAGAACCTAGAACTTATACACATCCAGAGACATGGCGGAGGAAGGCTGGCCGCTGTCGCCGGGGAAGACGCGGGCACGGACCTTGTCGCCCTTCTTCAGGTCGTTAATGCCCTTCTTGGATTCCCAGGTGAAGATGTCGGCGTACACGTTCTCGATGAGAGTGTTGTCCGTCACCTTGATCTTGGTCAGAGTGCCGTCCTTTTCCTTGAGGGTGAACATGCTGTTCTTGACGTCGATGCTGTCGACGACGCCGCGTTCGACCTCAAAAAGAGGGAAGGACACGATGATCTCTTCGCTGGGGGCGACGATCACGAAGGGGGTATCGGCCACGGTCTCCTTGGCGGCAGGCTTGGCCTTGGCAGCCTCTTCGGCGCCGAAAGAGACAGAGGGGGTCAGGAGCATAGCGCAGAAAAGCGCGGTGAGCAGAGTCTTGATGTGCATGAGTTCCTCACTTGGTTGATCATTCGAGGAACGGCACGCCTCCGGTCACAAGAGCGTCATGCAGAAGATGGCGCAGCCTGTCCGCTATGGGACCGGGGCGGCCGTCGCCTACAGGCTTGCCGTTGTAGTGCGTGACCGCCACGCACTCGCATGTAGTACCAAGTACCAGTATCTCGGCAGCATCTTCCAGTATTTCTTCAGTTATATCAGTGAGAACCACAGGCATGAAGGATCTAGCCAGCTCGGCGGCACGCAATGCAGTAGTGCCGGGGAGCACATGGCGGAATTCTGGCAGGAGCAGGCGGCCCTGCTTGTCCACCATAGCGGCATTGGCAATGGCAGCCTCGGCGAGGAAGCCATCCTCGTCGAAGGAAAACGTCACGTCCACTCCCAGCTCGCGGGCCTCCTTGGCCATGAGGGCGTTGGCGAGGTAATTGGTGGACTTGATGCGGGCTATCCATTCCTGCTTGGCAGGGATGGAGCTCTTCGCTGCGGTGATGCCTTTTTCCCAGAAGGATTCAGGCTTCGGCGAACTCTTGGTGGCAATGACATAAAGGCTGCTCTGCGGGCAGTCCTTCGGGTCTATGCCCAGGCCGCCTTCACCGCGGCCGAGCAGGACCTTGATGCCGCCATAGGGCGCACCGCCCACACGGGCCACTTCCAGGATTATCTCTCTCATCTCTTCCCAGGAAACAGGCGGAACGAGCTCAAGCTTTTCGGAAGAGCCGCGCATGCGGGCAAGGTGGGCGTCTATCTGAAGAACGCGCCCCTGCAGAAGCGTGATGCTTTCGAAAATAGCGTCACCTCTGTGTACCATATGGTCGTCCAGCGGAACGAGGAGACAGCGGGCATCCGTACAGATGGCTCCCATGCGATGCTCATAGAAGGCCGTCACATGGCGCGCGCCTTCACGCGGCAGGGCCATGAGCTTTTCGACCCAGGCGGCGGAATCGAGGACAGGAACAGACATGATATCCCTCACAGGGCTCAGATTGCAGAACATGGATGCGCTTTCTGAAAAATAGCGGCATACGCCCCTGCTATAGCGCAAAAAAAAAGCCGCGTACAGAAGGCAGAAATGCAATGCCCGGCCGGCATGAAATTTTCTTCCCGCAGAGGAAGCCTTCAGGCACGAAAAAAGGCCCGCCGAAGCAGGCCTTATGGCATTTCTGAACAACATCAGGCTGTTACGCCAGCAACCTATTCTTCCTCGCCGCCATTGAGCTCGACGCGGAACTTGCGGGACAGGCGGAACACCACGACCTTGCGAGGAGGCAGCGTGATGGATTCGTCAGTCTGGGGATTGCGGCCCTTGCGGGCATTCTTGTCGTAGGCTTCGAACTTGCCGAAGCCGCTGATCAGAAGAGTGTCATCTTTCTTGATGGCCTGCTTCATCAGCACGAGCAGGTTCTCAACGATGTTCTTCACTTCAGCGCGGTTGAAGCTGAGAGCCTTATCGTTGTACACTGCTTCAACGATATCGGCCTTAGTGAGCGCCTTATTCATGTATTCTCCTCCTGCAGTCCCGAAGACTGATCAATTTTCCAGATAAGAGGCCACCTTGGCGGCCATGGCCTGCATCGCCGCCATGTCGGGATAGCTGCCCTGCTCCCACATTTTGAGGCCGTCACCCTCGAAACGGGGGATGATATGCCAGTGGATATGGAACACCGTCTGGCCGGCGGCAAGGCCGTTGTTCTGCATGACATTGAAGCCCTGTGCGCCAGTGGCCTTCATCACAGCGGCGGCAACCTTCTGAAGGGCGGCAAACACGGCAGAGCCCAGGTCGCTGGGAACTTCGAGCATATCTTTATGATGGCTCTTGGGTATCACCAGAGCGTGCCCGTGATGGACAGGGGCCAGGTCGAGAAAAGCCAGGACATTGTCATCTTCGTAAATTTTGGAACAGGGGATCTCCCCCTTGGCAATGCGGCAGAAAATGCAATCAGCATCAGTCATGAAACAGAACCTCCTGCGCCTTTCTATCCCTCGGAATAAAAAGTTACGCCTTGTCATTCTAGAGTCAAGCGATTAGAACATCAAGAGCTTTTCCCAGCGAGATGCAAAAAATGCGAAAATATTTCTGCCCCGAAACGCCTCCCCCTTCCGAACGTTCCATTATTTTCGAAATCGGAACGAGGCAGAAACGTGCCAAAAGCATCCGGCCGGTGTTCCTGCCCTTCTCCGGCTGCCCCATGCACTGTGTCTATTGTGCGCAGGACAGGCAGACCGGGACCAATCTTTCCGGCGGGCTCAGCCCTCTCCTTGCCGAAACGGAAAAGGCCATGCTGGCCCTCCCGCCCTGTGCTGAGGAAACGCCCCGCGAGCTTGCCTTCTACGGCGGCACCTTCACAGCTCTGCCCGCCGAAGAACGCCGGGCCTGCCTCTCCATGCTGGATCGCCTCCGCGAGGCAGGTCGCATCACCCATGCCCGGTGCTCCACACGCCCCGACGCCCTTTCGCCTGCCATTTTCGGCGAGCTGAACGCCCACGGCATAGACCTCATCGAGCTGGGCATACAGAGCTTCGACACTGCGGCCCTCTCCGCCTCCCGCCGAGGATACGACGGAGCCACGGCCTTGCGAGCCTGCCGCATGGTGCTGGAAGCTGGCTTCGAGCTCGGCATACAGCTTCTGCCCGGCATGCCCGGCTCCTCCCCTGATGTCTTTATTAAGGATGCGGAACAGGCCCTTGCCCTGAAGCCCTCCTGCCTTCGCTTCTATCCCTGCCTCGTCCCTGCTGGAACGGTTCTGGCCCGGTGGCTGGAAGAAGGCCGCTATTCCCCCTGGAGCCTCGAAGAGACGGTGAGCACGCTCGGCCGCGCCCTTGCCATGGCATGGCAGGAAAAGACCCCGGTGATACGCCTTTCCGTAGCCCCGGAACCCGCCTTCGACGCCGCCGTGCTTGCCGGGCCGCGCCACCCCGCGCTGGGCGCGCTCATCCAGGCCGAAGCCCTGATCGTTTCCGTACAGGAAGCCATCAAAACCCTCGGCCTGCCTCCGCAGGCCCTTCTCCTGCCGCGTTCCTGCCAGGGCTTCATGTACGGCGAGCACGGCATGCTCAAGGCTCGCTGGGCAGCCCTTGGCCTCACTCCGGAACGCATCTTCTTCACGGGCGGAGAAAAGGCCGAACTCCGGGCCTGAAACGAAAAATCCCGGCTCAGGTCTTGACGCTTGCCCTTTTTGCCGTATGTTCCTTGCAACGACAGGTTCATCCTGCCGTAAAATACCTTTTGTGAGACGAATATGGGCAAGGATCTCATCATCGTGGAATCACCGGCCAAGGTGAAGACCATCAAGAAATTTCTGGGAAGCAAGTACATGGTGCAGGCCAGCGTCGGCCACATCCGCGACCTCCCCACGCGCTCTATCGGCGTGGACGAATCCCGCGACTTCGCTCCCCAGTATGAGATCATCAAAGGCAAGGAAAAGGTCGTGAAAGACCTTCAGGAGGCCGCCGCCAAGGCCGACACCGTTTTCCTTGCCCCTGACCCCGACCGGGAAGGCGAGGCCATAGCCTGGCACATCGCTGAAGTCATCAAGAACAAGGCCAAGGATATCAAGCGCATCCAGTTCAACGAAATCACGGCCCGCGCCGTGAAGGCCGCTCTTGAAGACGCCCACGACATCAATCCTCACCTTTTCGACGCCCAGCAGGCCCGCCGCGTGCTCGACCGCCTTGTGGGCTACAAGATCTCGCCCCTGCTCTGGAAGACGGTGAAGCGCGGCATCTCTGCCGGCCGCGTGCAGTCCGTGGCCCTGCGCCTCATCGTGGAACGCGAGGAAGAACGCCTCGCCTTCATTCCTGAAGAATTCTGGACCTTCCGCGCCCTGCTGGCCGGAGCCGTACCTCCTCCCTTCAAGGCCGAACTTGTCAAGATAGAAACGAACTTCGCCAAAACCCTCAAGGCCCTCTCCGGCGACAGCAAGCCCGGCCCCAAGAAGATACTCATCGCCAACAAGGCCGCGGCCGACGCTATGGAACAGGCCATGGCCGGCCAGCCCTTCGTGGTCTCTCAGGTGGAAGAAAAGGAACGCTCCCGCAATCCTCTTCCTCCGTTCACCACGTCCACGCTCCAGCAGACGGCCAACCAGCGCATAGGCTTCACCTCCAAGCGCACCATGTCCACGGCCCAGCGTCTCTACGAAGGCATAGAGCTCGGCGAGCGCGGCACCACGGCCCTCATCACCTATATGCGTACCGACTCCGTGCGCATCGCGGATGAAGCCCGCAAGGCCGCCACCGAATATGTGGAGCAGCGTTTCGGCTCCGACTACATGGCTCCCGGCGGCAAGGGCCGCGTGTTCAAGGGCAAGACCTCCGCTCAGGACGCCCATGAAGCCATCCGCCCCGTCGATGTCACGCTCACGCCTCAGGACGTGAAGGAATTCCTCACGCCGGACCAGTACCGCCTGTACAATCTCATCTGGTGCCGCTTCGTGGCCTCGCAAATGGCCCCTGCCCGCTTCCACGACACTGCCGTCACCCTCACCTGCGGCCCCGGCCAGTGGAAAGCCAAGGGCGAACGCCAGCTCTTCCCCGGCTTCCTCGCCATCATGCCCAAGGGCGTGGAAGAAGAAGACTGCGCCCTTCCTCCCCTGAAGGAAGGCGAGGTCGTCACCCTGCAGAAGCTGGAGAAGGAGCAGAAGTTCACCCAGCCTGCCCCCCGCTACACCGAAGCCTCTCTGGTGCGCGAGCTGGAAGAACTGGGCATAGGCCGCCCCTCCACCTACGCCACCATCATCTCCACCATACAGGAACGTGAATACGTCCGCCTCGAAGACAAGCACTTCGCGCCTACCGACCTTGGCAACGTGGTCTGCTCCCAGCTTCGCGACCATTTCGCCAAGCTCATGGACGTGGGCTTCACCGCCGAGATGGAAGCCAACCTCGACAAGGTGGCCGACGGCGACCTCGGCTGGGTCAGCCTCATGAAGGACTTCGCCGCCGACTTCGACCCCACCCTGCAGGCCGCCGCCAAGAACATGGCCCCGGTCAAGGGCGGTCTCAACACCGACGTGCCCTGCCCCGAATGCGGCAAGCCCCTCGTGGTGAAGTTCGGCAAGAGCGGCGAATTCCTCGCCTGCACCGGCTACCCCGAATGCCGCTATACCACCAACTTCACCCGCGACGAAAAGGGCCAGATACAGCCCCAGGAACGCCCGAAGGAAGAACATCAGAAGGAGGGCACCTGCCCCAAGTGCGGCGGCGACGTCATACTCAAGCAGTCCCGCACGGGCAGCCGCTTCCTGAGCTGTTCCAATTACCCTGAATGCGACTACGCCGCCCCCTACTCCACGGGCGTGGCCTGCCCCAAGTGCGGCAAGGGCTCCCTCGTGGAAAAGAGCTCCAAGCGCGGCAAGATATTCTATTCCTGCGACCAGTATCCCAGCTGCGACTTCGCCGTGTGGGACTGGCCCGTGGCCGAACACTGCCCGCAGTGCGACTCCCCCATCCTCGTCATTAAATCCGGCAGAGGAAAAGGCCGCCATATCGCCTGCCCGAACATGAAGTGCAAGTACACCAGAGAAATTGACGAGTAATAGAGTTTTGCGAGGAGGGAGGGGGACTTTCTGGAGAAAGTCCTCCTCCCTCCCTTCAAAGACTTTCAATTATTCCGGCTCAAGGAAGAGTCTGCTTCGGCAGGCTCTTTTTTTATGTTCCGGCTTCTGGCACAGTGGGGGAAAGAACTTGCTGGAGCCTGCCATGGAAGCTGAAAAGAAATACTGCGCCACCGCCTCTCTGGGAACGAACCCCCTTGCCATGAACGGCATGGTCACCACGCCGCATCATCTGGCCACGCAGACCGGCCTCGCCATACTGCGCAAAGGCGGCAATGCCGTGGATGCCGCCGTAGCTTCTGCCGCAGCCCTTGCCGTGGTCTATCCGCAGATGTGCACCCCCGGCGGGGACAGCTTCTGGCTCATCGGCAATGGCAGGACTGGCGAGGTGAAAGCCCTCAACGCCAGCGGCCGCGCAGGCCGGAAAGCCAGCATCGATTTCTACCGCTCTCAGGGGCTGGCCAAAATTCCTCCCCACGGATGGCTGGCGGCCAATACTGTTCCCGGTGCCGTCTCCGGCTGGGACGAAGCCCACAGGTTCAGCCGCGACGTGCTGGGCTCGAAGATATCATGGGCCGAACTGCTCGACGACGCTATCGCCTACGCTCAGGAAGGCTGCCCTGTCAGCACGTCTCTGGCCCGCTGGACGGCCATCGACACTGACCCAGACGACATAGAATACCGCTGCCTCCAGCGTTTCCCGGAATTCTCGCGCATCTTCCTGAAAAAAGGCGGTCCGCTTTCTGTCGGCGACATCCTGCGCCAGCCAGACCTTGCCCGCACGCTCTCCCTCATCGCCGAACACGGAGCACGGGAATTCTATGAAGGAAGCATAGCTCGCGCCATTGCGGACGACATGGAAAAAAACAGCGGCCTGCTTTCGCTGGAGGACTTCGCCCGGCACAAGGCAGACTGGCAGGAACCTATTTCCGTAGAGTATCGCGGCCTGCAGGCCTACAACTGCCCGCCGAACTCTCAAGGCATGGCCGCCCTTGAGATATTGAACATCCTCAATAATTTCGATGTGCAAAGCATGGGCGAAGGCACGGCGGACTACTATCACGCCATCATCGAAGCCACCAAGGAAGCCTTCCTCGACCGCGACGCCTACCTCACCGACCCGGACTTCTCGAACATCCCGCTCGACCGCCTGCTTTCGAAAGAGCATGGCCGCGCTCAGGCCGCCCGCATCGACATGGCGCGGGCCTCCGGGCCGAAGCCTCTCCTCGAGCCCAAGGGCGACACCATATGGCTGGGCACGGCCGACAGGGACGGCAACTGCGTTTCGCTCATCCAGAGCATCTTCCACGACTTCGGCTCCGGCATAGTCCCCGGCGGCACCGGCGTACTGCTCCAGAACCGCGGTTCGTACTTCTCGCTCGATCCGAAGCACGTCAACTGCCTCATGCCCGGCAAGCGCACCTTCCACACGCTCACGCCTGCCATGCTTTTCAAGGACGGCAGGCCATGGCTCATCTACGGGAGCATGGGCGGAGAAGGCCAGCCGCAGACGCAGGCCGCCCTCGTGACCCGCATCGTAGACTTCGGCATGACGCCGCAGGAAGCCATAGCCGCACCCCGCTGGCTCTACGGACGCTCCTGGGGCGCGCCTTCCAACGACGTCAAAATAGAAGGCCGCGTGCCCGCCTCCGTTGCGGAAGAGCTGGCAAGGCGCGGCCATCCCGTAAAGATAGTTGATGACTATATCGACATCATGGGCCATGCGGGAGCCATACTCCTGCACGAAAACGGCGTCATGCAGGGCGGCACCGATCCAAGGAGCGACGGGCTGGCCGCAGGCTGGTAATCCGTCTGGCTGACCTGCCAGCTGAGGCTTTCCGCTATAGCTTATAGGGAAGAGCCCTTCCGTAAGAAATGCCTTCTTCGCTCACCTCTGCCACGACAGGATAAACCTCCACCCCTGCGGCAACAGCCTCGGCGAGCGCAGCGGCATAGGCTGGATCGATGTAGTCTGCAGCGCGGAAGCACTTGCCGTCCGGCCTCTGTATCACATAGAGCATGGCAGCCCGCGCCCCTTCCGCCTTCAGGCGCATGAGCGTCTGCAGATGCTTGGCCCCGCGCGAAGTCACGGCATCGGGGAAGGCGGCCTCGCAGTCTTCTACCAGCGTCACGTTCTTGCACTCCACCCACAGGTCCGGAAGGCCCGGCCCGGTGAAGAGCCCGTCGAGGCGGCTCTCTCCGTTCACGGCCTCGCGTTTCAGCGCAGCATAGCCTGCTGCCCACGGCAGAAGTCCGGCCTCGAAAAAGGCTGTGAGGAGCCTGTTCGGCATGGAGGTGTTCACCCCCGCCCAGAAAAAACTCTGCCCCGCGGCCTGCCCCAGAGCCTCCACCGTCCATTTCAGCTTGCGTTCCGGATTCGCCGCAGGAGAAAGCAGAACAGGAGCTCCCGGCCTCAGCAGGCCGAGCATGGTGCCGGTATTGTTGGTATGCGCCAGCACTTCCTTCCCGTCCAGTTCTACGGATACGAAAAAACGTTTCTCGCGCTTGAGGAAACGCCCTATGCGGCACCCTTCAGGATATTTCAGAAGTGCTCCATTCATCAATTTACAGCCTTCTTTGAAGTTGATAGAGTTTTGTTCTGGTCTGCGGTTTTTATCGCTCATCTACAACAGGATCTGCAACCATGAAATTTGCCGAAAGAATGAAACTGCTGGCACCTTCCGCCACCTTCGCCGTGAACACGAAAGCCCTTGAGCTGAAGGCCAAAGGCATACAGGTCATCAGTCTGGCCGTAGGCGAACCCGACGCCCCCACCCCCGCCCACATCTGCGAAGCGGCGAAGAAAGCCATAGACGAGAATTTTTCCAAGTACACGCCCGTGAACGGCATCATGGAATTCCGTCAGGCCGTATGCCATTACTTCAAAAGGATGTACGACGTCGACTCCAAGCCTGATAACGTCATCATCACCACCGGCGGAAAGCAGTCTCTGGCCAACACGCTCATGGTCCTGCTCAACGAAGGCGACGATGTGCTCCTGCCCGCCCCCTACTGGACCAGCTACCCCGACCTCATCCGCCTTGCCGGCGGCAATCCCGTGCTGGTCAAGGCCGACTCTTCCCGCGCCTTCCACATCGACGTCAGCGACCTTGAAAAGGCCGTCACCCCCAAGACGAAGATGATGATCCTGAACACGCCCTCCAACCCTACCGGCGCAGTCTACTCTCAGGAAGAAGTGGACGCCATGGTCCAGTGGTGCTTCGAGCGCGATATCTTCGTCCTTGCCGACGAGATCTACGACCAGCTCGTTTTCGACGGAAAACCCGTGAGCACCGCCAAATGGTGGCAGAAGTGCCCCGAAAAGATAGCCGTGCTCAACGGCCTCTCCAAAGCCTTCGCCATGCCCGGCTGGCGCGTGGGCTTCACCCTTGCCCATGAAGACCTCATCAAGCAGTGTTCCAAGCTTCAGGGGCACATGACCTCCCACATCTGCTCCATCGCCCAGAAGGCCGGTGTGGCCGCTCTGGAAGGCTCCTATGACTGCGTGGACGAGATGCGCCAGTCCTTCATCCGCCGCCGCGACATGGCCATGGCCGAAATATCCGCCTGGCCCGGCGTGGTCTGCGCCAAGCCTGCAGGAGCATTCTACCTTTTCCCGGACGTGAGCGCACTCTACACGCCCGAAATACCCAACTCCACCGCCATGTGCACCTACCTGCTCGAAAAGGCGCATGTGGCCTGCGTACCCGGCGAAGCCTTCGGCGACCCGAACTGCATACGCCTCTCCTACGCCGTTGCGGACGAGATCCTCATGGACGCTCTGCGCCGCATGAAGGAAGCCCTTTATAACTAACTTTCAGGATGGTACCACTATGAATCAGTCCAAGCTCGACTGGGCTCACGCCTGGCTCGGCGGCGTTGCCGACAAGCCTTCCGATGACGCCAAGTTCATCGACCAGCTCAAAAAGGAACTCCCTGTTCTGCCCTTCCTCGGCCTGCCCTTCGCCGAAGAGATGATAGCCCAGCTCGAAGAGCACGAATCCTTCCTGCGCGGCTTCAAGCATATGCTCCTTCTGGGCATCGGCGGTTCCGCTCTCGGCCCCCGCGCCCTCCAGCGCGCCTTCGCTCCCGGTCAGGACCGCCCCGGCTACGACGGCCCCAGCCTCTGGATAGCCGACAACGTCGACCCTGACTGGCTGCAGGACCACCTTGCCAAGCTGCCTGCCGAAGAGACCGTGGTCGTCGTCATCAGCAAGTCCGGCGGCACCATCGAGACCATGACCCAGTACCTCATCGTGCTGCCCTGGCTCCAGAAGAAGCTTCCCGACACCTGGAAGGACCACCTCTTCATGGTCACCGACACTGTGAAGGGCCCCCTGCGCGAAGAAGTCAACAAGTATGGCATCCGCTCCATGCCTGTCCCGGACTATCTTGGTGGCCGCTACTCCGTGCTTTCCGCCGTGGGCATGGTCCCCGCCGTGTTCATGGGCATGGACTGGAAGGGCCTGCTGAACGGCGCCATGAGCGTGGGCCGTCCCCTCGCCCAGAACCCCGATGCTCTGCTCGACCACCCCGCGTGGAAGCTGGCCCGCTGGGCCTATCAGATGTCTGAAGCCGGCAAGAGCCAGGTCATCTACTTCTGCTACATCCCCTCCTGG
>JAFQPD010000160.1 GCA_017411945.1 Mailhella sp. | reverse complement strand
GTCTTCTCGCAGTTCGTGCAGATGCTCCAGCAGATACGCAGCTGGCTGCAGATGGCGGACATCCCCTTCTGCTACCTCGACGGCTCCAGCAAGGACCGCCTCGAACAGGTGGACAAGTTCAACAACACCCCGTCCATCCGCATCTTCCTCATCTCGCTGAAGGCAGGCGGCACGGGCCTCAACCTCACCAGCGCCGACTACGTCATCCACTACGACCCGTGGTGGAACCCCGCTGTGGAAAGCCAGGCTACCGACCGAGCCCACCGCATCGGCCAGTCGAGGCAGGTGTTCTCCTACAAGCTCATCTGCCAGAACACCGTGGAAGAAAAGATACTCAAGCTGCAGGAGATGAAGCGCGGCGTGGCCGAAGCCGTCATCCCCGGCCAGGATTCGTGGAAGTCGCTCACCCGCGAAGACCTCGAAATGCTGTTCGAAGTATGATGCCGAAGGCCGCTGTCCCTGCGACGGCGGCCTTTGCTTCCTCACCCCGCATCCTTATTAAAAGGAAGTCCGCATGACACTCACCGAACTTCTCATCAGCGCGAAGCACGCCGTCGTCCTCACGGGCGCAGGCATATCCACCCTTTCCGGCATCCCGGACTTCCGAGGTGTGGGAGGCCTGTACCAGCGCAAGGATATAGACGCGGGCAAACTCTTCGACATCGACTATTTCCGCCGCGACCCTTCCTATTACTACAAGCACTCCAAGGACTTCCTCTACAATCTCGACGAAAAGGAACCCAACGTGGTGCACGAGGCGCTGGCCCGGCTCGAAGAAAAGGGCATCGTCCATGCCGTCATCACCCAGAACATCGACCTGCTCCACCAGAAGGCGGGTTCCCGCAATGTGCTGGAACTTCACGGCTCTCCCAAGGAGCATTACTGCATGAAATGCGGGAAGACGTGGGATTTCGAGCCCATAGCCGAAAAGGTTCGGGCGGGCGAAATCCCCTCCTGCGACAGGTGCGGCGGCATCGTGAAGCCCCGCATCGTCTTCTTCGGCGAAGGCCTGCCCGAATACGACCTCACGGAAGCAGAACGCGAAGCCCGCAAGGCCGACCTCATGCTCGTTCTTGGCACCAGCCTCACCGTCTACCCTGCGGCGGCCGTGCCGGAGATCACCCTGCAGTGCGGCGGCAAGGTTGCCATCGTGAACCGCGACCCCACGCATCTCGACCGCTACGCATGCTGGAAGGCCAAAGACCTCAAAGCGGAATTCGAAGCACTGGAGATATGACGCTCTGCGATTTCCGCAGGAGCAGCCATGGAGGGAGCGGGCGCAGTCTGCAAGCGGACTGCGACCGCTCTCTTTTTCGGTCCTTCCCTCAAGCAAGGCCGATCCGTTCGGCTTTCCCGCACTCTTTCTCGCTGTGCACGGAAAAAATTCTGCGCCATCTTCCTCTGCGGAAGTTTCTGCCAACTTTTTTCTGAAGCCGAAAAAATTTTTCCATGGTAAGCATGAGCCCTTGCGAAATTTGCATATTTGGCTTTATTGCAAAACAAAAGACAAAAAAGAAGACGCTCGAAGGCGTCCCTTTTCCCGCCAAAGCCTCATGGGGCCATCATGGCGGCCAGCTGCGCCTGGCGTGCCTGCGCCTGCTTGTCCAGCACCGCTGCGGTGCAGCTCATGAACTGCCCAAGGCAGCTGAGCTTAAGGGAATAGTACACGTTCTGCCCCTTTTTCTCGTCTGAAACGATATCCGCCCCCTTGAGAACGGAAAGATGGCGGGAAATGGTGGATATGTCGGCCCCTACGATCTTCTGGAGCTCGCATACGCACAGCGGGCCGTGCGAGAGAGCTTCCGCCATGAGGAGGCGGCTGGGGTGCCCAAGGGCCTTGAAAATCTTCGCCTGCTCTTCGATATGCTTGCGGTTAGGCGCACGGCGGAGGGGAAGCTTGTCCATTCGAAATTCCTGCTGGGAGAAAATATATTTGCCTGATTTGCAAAATATACAAAACCTTCCTGCCTCGGTCAAGCCGGAACAGGCTCGTTTTGCGCTCGCGAAACGAAGGATTATACAATTTTGAAAATCCGCCCCCTCTTGCACTCCTTTGAAATCCATGCCAATATGCCGCCAACTGGCAAAAGGGACAAGGCGTTAGCCCAAAACGGGCCTTCAACGCTTCATTTTTTACAAAGTTGAAAATCATACCGGAGGCCCGATATGCTCAAGAAATTCTTCGTTGCCGCTCTCAGCGCCGCAGTCCTCATGACTGGCGCCATCGCTACTGATGCCCTGGCCGCCAAGTTCGCCACCATCGGCACCGGCGGCATCACCGGCGTGTACTATCCCACCGGCGGCGCTATCGCCAAGATCATCAACGCCAAGAAGTCCCAGTACAATATCCGCGCCAGCGTGGAATCCACCGGCGGCTCCAAGTTCAACATCAACGCCATCAACAAGGGCGACCTCGAATTCGGCATCGCTCAGGCCGACACCCAGTACATGGCCGTCAAGGGCCTCGGCGACTGGGAAGGCAAGCCCGTTTCCAAGCTCCGCTTCGTGTTCGCTCTCGCTCCTGAAGCCGTCACCTTCGTGGCCGCTGAAGACTCCGGCATCAAGTCCCTCGCCGACGTCAAGGGCAAGACCGTCAACCTCGGCGACCCCGGCTCCGGCAACCGCGTGAACGCCCTTCAGGTGTTCAAGGAAATCGGCCTCAAGCCCGGCGACGACTTCCGCGGCGAAGGCCTCAAGCCTGCCGATGCCCCCCACACCCTGCAGGACGGCCGCATCGACGGCTTCTTCTACACCGTCGGCCATCCCAACGGCAACATCAAGGAAGCCACCGCCGGCAAGCGCAAGTGCCGCATCGTGCCCATCACCGGCATGGAAAAGCTCCTGAAGGAATGCCCCTACTACTCCATGACCAAGATCGACATGAAGCAGTACCCCGACGCCACCAATGCCGCTGACGGCACTGTGGAAACCCTCGGCATGCTCGCCACCTTCGTGACCTCTGCCGACGTCGATGCCGACATCGTGTACGCCATCACCAAGGAAGTGGTGGAAAACCTTGAAGAATTCAAGAAGCTGCACCCTGCTCTCGGCGCCATTACCAAGGAAAGCCTGCTCGAAGGCCGCACCGCCCCCCTGCATCCCGGTGCTGAAAAGTACTTCAAGGAAGCCGGCCTCATCAAGTAATCACGCGGCATAGCCGCTTGCGGGGGTCGATGCGTTCGACCCCCGCTTTTCGTTTCTATTGCCTTTTCGACAAAACAAACCGCAGCGGGACATTCCATGCCTCAGAAACACATCCATAAACATCCTGCGGGCGACAAGTACAAGGAAGAGCTCGTCAATGCCGAACACGGCATGCGCGGCGACACCATGGGCATAACCGCGAAGATAACCTTCGTCATCGCCCTGTGCTGGTCGCTGTTCCAGATGGCCTCCGCCAGTTTCCTCCTCTTGGACTCCGTGTATGTGAAGTCCATCCACCTTGCCTTCGCCATCTCTCTTGTTTACCTGAACATCCCTCTCATCAAACCCACGTTCAATTCCCGCTGGGACCTTCGCATCCTCCTCGCCATGAACCGAGTGACCGTTATGGACTACATACTCGGCATCATGGCCGCCGTGGCCGCGCTCTACATCTTCCTTGATTATGCGGGCATCTCTTCGCGCCCCGGCGACCCGAACATGCGCGATATCGTCATGGGTGTCCTGCTCGTCGTCCTTCTGCTCGAAGGTACGCGCCGCGTGCTCGGCCCCGCCCTGCCCGTCATCAGCACGGTGTTCATACTCTATGTGTTCACCGGCCCCTATCTCCCTGACTTCATTGCCTTCAAAGGTGCATCTCTCACCCGTTTCATCTCTCAGCTGACCATGGATACGCAGGGCATCTACGGCATCCCGCTTCAGGTCTCTGCCACTGTGGTCTTCCTCTTCGTGCTCTTCGGCACCATGCTCGACCGCGCCGGCGGCGGCACCTTCTTCACCCAGCTCGCCATCAGCGGCCTGGGCAAGTACCGCGGCGGCGCCGCCAAGGCCGCTGTGTTCAGCTCCGCCCTTTCCGGCATGGTCTCCGGTTCCAGCATCGCCAACGTGGTGACCACCGGCACCTTCACCATCCCGCTCATGAAGAAAGTGGGCTACCCTGCCGTGAAGGCCGCCGCCATCGAAGTGGCCTCCTCCGTCAACGGCCAGCTCGCCCCGCCCGTCATGGGCGCCGCGGCCTTCATCATTGCCGAATATGTGAACGTGCCCTATGTGGAAGTGGCCAAGGCGGCCGCCATACCGGCCTTCGCCTCCTACGCCGCCCTTTTGTGGATCACCCATGTGGAAGCCTGCAAGCTTGGCCTGCGCGGCCTTTCCAAGGATGAACTTCCCCGCGCCTGGCATGTGCTCCGCAACGGCCTGCACTTCCTCCTTCCCCTCGGCATGCTCCTCTATGAGCTCATTGCCCTTCAGCATTCCGCCGAACTTTCCGTGTTCCGCGCCATCTGCGTGCTGGCCGTCATCATCGTGCTCCAGCCTGTTTGCGTCGCCCATGTCCACAAGACCTCCAAGTGGGCCGGCTTCAAGCTGGGCGTGAAGAACCTGCTCACCTCCATGGCCGCCGGTGCCAACAACATGGCTGGCGTGGCCCTTGCCACCGCCTCCGCCGGCATCATCGTGGGCTGCGTGTCCCTCGGCCTCGGCCAGCAGATCACCTCGTTCGTGGAAATACTCTCCATGGGCAACATCTTCCTGCTGCTCTTCATCACCGCCGCCGCCAGCCTCCTGCTCGGCATGGGCCTGCCCACCACTGCCAACTACATCATCATGGCTTCGCTCACCGCCCCCGTGCTGGTGGAGCTGGCTTCCAACTTCACCATCCACGGCATGCAGCTGGCCGTGCCGCTCATGGCCGCCCACCTGTACTGCTTCTACTTCGGCATCCTGGCCGACGATACCCCGCCCGTGGGCCTCGCCGCCTACGCCGGCGCGGCCATAGCCAACGCCTCTCCCATCGCCGTCGGCATCCAGGGCTTCTTCTACGACATCCGCACCGCTCTCCTGCCGCTGTTCTTCATCTTCAACCACGACATCATCCTGTGGAACATCAGCAGCGTGCCCATGGCCTTCTTCATTTTCGCCATGACTGCGCTGGGCATGATCTGCTTCGCATCCTTCGTCCAGGGCTGGTATGTGACCTATACCAACCTCTTCGACAGGCTCCTGCTCCTTGCCGCCACGGTGATACTCATGTACCCCGCCCTGCTCACCGGCTTCTTCCTGCCGCATGAAGACCGCCACCTCGGCTACGCTGCCGGCCTCGCCCTCATGCTGATAGTCTTTGTCCGCCAGAAGGCCAGTCTGAAATTGTCGGCCAAGAAGGAGGCTGCGGCATGAAAAAGCATAAAGGCATCATCGCCAAACGTTCTCTGCGCCCGGTAAAGGAAAAGAAGCTCCATAAGCCCGTGGACGTCCAGCAGGAACTGCAGTGCGCCCACTGCAAGACTATCTTCCCGGACTACCTCGCCCGCTGCCCTGAATGCGGAAGTGAGGAATGGACAGCCCTCGTGGAAGTGAACCCCTACAGCCGCATCCCCATGGAAAGCATCGTGAAAGGCTGTGGCCATATGCTCTGGATGCTGGGCCTCTTCGGCTTCTTCATCTTCGTATGGCAGATGGATACCCCCGACCCCGAGCAGAACCGCCTCTACCTGTACGCCGGCATATGCTCCCTCGTTGTGGGCATCATCGCCTCCACGGCCTTCTCCAGCCTCAGCGAACTCATGCGCCGCACCCTGCGCATCCAGCGCCGCCTCAAGGTCTTCCATGACCATTACAATGAGACGCATCCCATCAAGCGCGTGTGGAAGCGCGGCCGCCCCGAGTAGCCGCTGACAGCCCAGGCTGAACCGAACGCCCGCCCGACTGACGTCGGACGGGCGTTTTTTTAGCAGAAGGTTTTTAGATTGCAGGGAAGGGAGGAGAAAAATTTTGAAAAAGTTTCATCCTCCCTTACCCGCACCCCATCCCTCCTCCTTCAAAACTTCTTAATAGAGAAAGGCGGCTGGACTTGATATCCAGTCGCCTTTCTTCATTGCATTTTTCAGAGGAAGCTAGTCTTTGAGCAACGTTCTACTCACAAATTCAACCCGTTGGGGACGAAAAGTTTCACGGCATCTTCAAAAAGCCTAGACAAGCCAGAGCCTGCTTCGAAGCCCTTCGTGTTGAGCTGCCACGCATCACCTTCGCGCTTCAAAGCGCAGGTAACACCAGAAGCTTTGACATGCTCCGCATCCTTATCGGGATTCACGATGACATTCTGCAAGGAAACAGAGCCGAAGGGGGCATACTTGTCCCAGCAGGTATCGAGCGTGAGGAGCAGATCCTCGGACAAGGCCTCATCCTTCTTTTCCTGGATGGCACGCGAAAGCTCGGCGATGCGGGCGAGCTTGTCGGGCTCAGGCACTCTGAGTCCCAGCCCATCAATGCGTCCGGCAGAAGCGCTTGCCTCTCCCTGAGCGAAGGACACACGTTCC
>JAFQPD010000159.1 GCA_017411945.1 Mailhella sp. | reverse complement strand
GGATCAAGGCAGGCGGCTTCGGGAGACTTGTAGGAGGCAAAGTCGGCCTTGGCGTTGTCGAGCACGGCAAGGTCGCCGGACCAGAACACGTCGCAGAGAGGGTTGGCGCGTTCGGCGGCTATGCGCTTCATGGCTTCGCCGGTGCCCATGCGCACGCTGGTCATGGTGTGGCCGGTCTTTTCCTTGAAGCCCTGGGCGATGACATCGAGAAGCTCAGGCTGGTTGGAAGAGTAGAGGACCACTTCGTCGGCAAAGGCGGCAGTGCCAGTGAGGCCGAGAGCGGCGAGGCCGAGAACGAGGCCGTTGGCCATTTTAGAAACGCTGTTCCACATGCTCATAGGGATTCCCTCCAGGGTATTCGTGTTCCGATTCCAGCGACCATTTCCCTACTGCCCCACTCTGCTTTCATGCAGAGAAAATCCAGCAGGAATACGTTGTTACGCTGTGCGCCGAAAAATCACGGCACGGCTTTGACCATAGCCTTACATTCCGGGCTTGTCTATCATTAGGAGGGAAGAAAGGGCCTGCCCTAGCGTTTTTTATGCATTTTTCTTGATAAAAGAAAAGTCTCATGTTCCATCTTGGACTACATGAGACTCATCTAGATTACCTATGTGGTACCCGGTGCGGGGCTCGAACCCGCAAAGCCGTGAGGCCGAGGGATTTTAAGTCCCTTGCGTTTACCAGTTTCGCCACCCGGGCACGCCCCTTTCGTATCAGCCGCTTGGAAAGTTGACAAGCGAAAGGTTGAGAAACTCCCCTCGGGGATCCCAGCCGAAACGCTTCGCTCCCGCGCTCTAACGCCCCTTGCCAATCTCGGTCTGACCCTCTATCGTTAAAAGAACGTCTGACCTCTGGAGCTTCCATGACTTTCCTCGACAAAGCCATACTGCATTTCGCCCGACTCGATCCTTCCGGCCTTTCTCCCAAAGCCCCGGGCACGGCAGGCTCTTTTTTCTCGGTGCTCCTCGCGCCCTTCCTTTTCCTGCCCTTCTCCCTTCCGGTGCGCCTTGCCCTGCTTGCCGCCATCTTCGTGCTGGGTGCTCTGGCCGCCACGAGGGCGGAAGTCCTCCTCGGCCGCAAGGACCCCGGCTGCATCGTCATCGACGAACTGGTCGGCCAGTGGATAGCCATGCTCTTCCTCAGCTCCTTCTCGGCAGATTCCACATGGAGAGACGCGGCCTTCCTGCTCGTTCCCTTCACCTTCTTCCGCATCTTCGACATCTGGAAGCCGTGGCCCGTGCATGCCTCGGAAAGCTGGCTTCCGAACGGCTGGGGCATCATGATAGACGACGTGTTCGCCGGCCTCTGGGCTCTGGCCTGCACTGCGGCCGCACACTATGCCCTGACACATGCCTTCCCCGGCCTCATCACGCTGTAAGCCCATGAAATACCTTGCCATCGACTACGGCCTCAAACGTGTGGGCATCGCCGTTTCCGACATGGACGGCCATTTCGCCTTTCCCCGCTGTACCCTGAAGCGCGAAACCAAGGCGGCCTTCTGGGAGGAATTCCTCGCCCTTCTGGAAAAAGAACAGCCCGGCGCCATAGTGCTTGGCCTGCCCTTCCATGTAGACGGCACGGAATGCACCACCACCCGTCAGGTGCGCAACTTCTGCGAATCCC
Organism: Mailhella sp.; assembly: GCA_017411945.1. Classification (GTDB taxonomy): domain Bacteria; phylum Desulfobacterota; class Desulfovibrionia; order Desulfovibrionales; family Desulfovibrionaceae; genus Mailhella. The sequence goes on along the minus strand of JAFQPD010000159.1, from coordinate 1,329 downwards.
TGAAACGTCGCACAGACCTGCCCATCTACTGGATCAACGAAGCCCTGAGCAGCAACGACGCCGAACAGCGGCTCTACGAACAGGGCCTCGGCTTCGCCAAGGTCAAGGAGATAGTGGACCAGCACGCGGCCGCCGTCATCCTCGAATCCTTCCTCGAACTGCCTGACCACAAGAGGGAGAGAGCATGAGCCAGAACGAGAACGCACCCGACCAGAAGCCGGAAAAGAAGTCGCATCCCCTGCGCAGCCTTGTGCTCTTCGTGCTCGCGCTGTGCCTTGGCTCGGGCATCTTCGCATGGCAGGAAGTGCAGGACTTCCTCGGCAAAGCCCCCGAATCCCCGGGCCAGAGCATCATCGTGGACATCGAACCCGGCATGACGCTGGCCCAGGTGGCCGACACGCTCGAAAAGCAGAAGGTCGTCACCGATTCCAAAAAATTTCAGCTTCTTGCCCGCTGGGAAGACAAAGGTCGCAGTCTGCAGGCCGGCCAGTTCCTGCTGAACACGGGCTGGAAGCCGGAACAGGTGCTGGAGATGCTGGCCTCCGGCCGCTCCATGCTCTACCGGCTCACTCTGCGCGAGGGCCTGCCCTGGTGGCAGGTGGCGGAACAGCTCGAAAAGCAGGGATTCTGCAAGGCTGTGGACTTCACCTCCGTCATCCACGACCCTAAGTTCCTCCAGCACTGGAGCATCCCTTTCGACTCAGCCGAAGGCTTCCTCTACCCTGAGACCTACCTGCTCCCCAAGCCCCGGGAGCTGAACATGGAGGCCGCCCGTTCCGTGGCCAACCGCCTTGTGGAAATGTTCTGGAAGAAGGTGGACAAGCTCTGGCCTGAAGGCCGCCCCGCCCGGAGCGACCTCACCCGCCTCGTCACGCTGGCGTCCATCGTGGAGAAGGAGACCTCCGTCCCCGAAGAACGTGCGCGTGTGGCCGGCGTCTACACCAATCGCCTGCGTATAGGCATGCTCCTGCAAGCCGACCCGACCGTTATCTACGGCATGGGCCGCAGCTTCAGCGGACGCCTGCTCTTCCGCCATCTGGAAGACGAGAAGAACCCCTACAACACCTATCGCCGCCCCGGCCTGCCTCCCGGCCCCATATGCTCCTTCGGCGCGGCCGCATTGGAAGCCGCCAAGAACCCGGAAGAGCATGCGTTCCTGTACTTCGTTGCCACGGGCAAGGGCAGAGAGCACAAGTTCTCGAAGTCGCTGAAAGAACATAACCGCGCAGTGCAGGAATACCGCGCAGTCATGAAAAAAAAGAAGGACTGATCGCTCAGTCCTGACCGGACGATGAAGAAGCGGCGCCCGGCGCCAAGACCCGCGCCGCG
>JAFQPD010000158.1 GCA_017411945.1 Mailhella sp. | reverse complement strand
CGAGGGGAGATCATCTCCCCTCACAGGGTGCGGGACAGCGTCCCGCATCTTTCTCATCTTTCCTCTTACTCTTCGGGGACGCATTCGCCGCTGAGGTAGAAGAGTTTGCGGCGTATGTACCAGTAGGCGGCGAGCATGGCGGCGCCCATGGCTATCCAGGAGATGGGGTAGGCGTCGAGCAGGGTTTCGAAGGTGGGGGACCAGGCGAAGGCCGTGCATATCCAGATGATGCGGAAGACGCAAGTGCCCAGCATGGTGATGATGGCGGGCAGGAGCGAGACGCCCATGCCGCGCAGGCAGGAGGCGGCTATTTCATAGACGGCTATGAGCCATTCGTGCCGTTCCACGCGCAGGATGCGGGTGACGGACCAGGGGATGACGTCCGGGTCGGCTATGTAGAGCGTGGTGAAGAATTCGGCGAAGCCTGCGAAGAGGGCGCAGGATGCGCCGGTGAACAGGAGCCCCCAGAACATGGCTATGCGGAACACGCGGTCGCAGCGGTCGAACTGGCAGGAGGCGTAATTCTGGCTGGTGAAGGTCACGGCGGCCTGCCCGAAGGCGGCGATGAGGAAATAGGAATAGAACTCGAAGTTCAGCGCGGTGGCCGAACCGGCTATGGCGCTGGAGCCGAAGCCGTTGATGCCCGCCTGTATGAACACGTTGGAAAGCGAGAACACCACGCCCTGCAGGCCTGCGGGCGCGCCTATCTTCACCATGCGGGAAAGGTGCTGGCGGCTTATGCGCAGGCGGCGCAGGTCGAGGCGTATCATGTCTTCTTCCTGCATGAGGCAGCGCAGTATCAGGGCCGCGCTCAGCGCGTTGGCAATGAGCGTGGCAATGCCTACGCCCACCACGCTGAGCTGGAAGGATATGACCAGAACGAGGTTCAGGAGCACGTTGACCACGCCGGCCGCCACCAGTATCCAGAGCGGCCTGCGCGTGTCGCCCACGCTTCGGAGCACGGCCGCGCCGAAGTTGTAGAGCATGATGAAGGGCATGCCGAGGAAATAGAGCTGCAGATAGGTGACGGCGAGGTCCAGCACGTCGGGCGGCACGCTCGTGAGCAGGAGTATGGGCCGCGCCGCGAAGATGCCCGCGAACATGAGGAACATGCCGCTCCACAGGGCCAGGGCCATGGAGGTATGCACGGCTTCGCTGGCCTGTTCCGCCTTCCTGCGGCCCACGCAGGCGGCGATGACCACGTTCGAGCCTATGGAAAGGCCCACGAAAAGGTTCACCAGCAGGTTGATGACGGCGCTGTTCCCGCCCACGGCGGCCATGGCCTGCTTTCCGGCGAAGTGGCCCACCACGGCCATGTCGGCCGAGTTGAAGAGCTGCTGGAGCATGCTGCTCAGGGCCAGCGGCAGGGCGAAGAGCAGGAGCCTGCCGAAAATGGGCCCTTCGAGCATGTTGATGTGATTGCTGCCTGCCATAATGCCTTCTTCTAGTTCGGCACAGTTTGATGTGTACGGAGCGCAGTACGAGGTTCTAAAGGTGCTGCTTTTCGCTCGATCCGAAGCTCAGCTTTCCCTGATGCAGTCCGGCGCGGCGAGATGCGCAAGGGATGAGCGCGACCAGAGGGAGCGCGAACAGCCAGGCCGCCAGTGAGTGCCGCGAAAGGGCGCAAGCCCGAAAGAGCGGCACGAACTAGGCTGGCGTCATCTGGTGGTCAACTGACGCAGAGGAGCGAAAGAGACGCGAGAAGAGCGAAAGCTCGCGCGGCTCTAGAGCGGAACGAGGCTCTGGTCCTGACAGCGGATTCCCGAAAGGGAATCCAAGATATCCCGTGCCGGGAGCTGTCGTCCAAAGAGCAACATCTCTGAGCGGCACTGCCTTTTTCCCAACGAGGCAAGCCCTGACGCTCTCAGCCGAAAAAAAAGACCTCGGAGCCGGCAGCATCGTCAGTCCGAGGTCTTGCTGTTACTCAGCCCAGTTGAACGTGAAGTCCAGCTCGATGTCGGGATGCAGGGAGAGCTTCACGGGGCAGCCCATCACGGCATCCACGAGAGCCTGCTTCTGCGCTTCGTCGTAGCCCTTGGCGGGCATGCTGAAGATGACTTCCACCTTGCCGATGCGGCGGGGGGATGCGCTCATGTGCTTGGTCACTTCCACGGCCGTGCCCACGATGTCCACGCCGTTCTTCTTGGCCCAGATGCCCATGATGGTCATGGCGCAGGCGCCGAGGGCCGTGGCGCAGAGGTCGGTGGGGGAGAAGGCTTCGCCCTTGCCCTGATTGTCCACAGGGGCATCGGTGATGATCTTGGTGCCGGAAGCGATGTGCTCGCATTCCACGCGGAGGTCGCCGAGGTACGTCTCTCTGATAGTAGGCATGGGAGTATCTCCTTTTTTTCTGGAAAGGTACACCTGTGTGCGGGCTGTGGCAAGAGGGCAGGGCGGAGGGCGGCGGAAAAGGGAACGGCAGGGAAAATAATTGAAAATGGATTTCTTTTTAGGTTGACATTGAAATTCTATTTCATTAGATTGGCGCATACGGAACAGCCCTGACGTGTGATTGCCCCGCTTTTTGCGGGGCGTCTTTTGTCCGGGGCCCTTTCTCCGCCCTGCGGCCGCCGAGGCGTTTTTCCGGCAGAAAACGTATCGGGCGGGAAGCGGGAAAGTGGAAGTCGATTTCACAAAAAATATTTAACATCGCATGGATGTCATGCTATTTTGAAGCAAAGCATGCTTGCCATGCCCATCCAGAACAAAGCCGCAGGCCAGGCCTGCGCATCGGGGGATCTCATGAACAGCAATCTGAAGTATGGCCTCTTCTTCCTTGGCGGCGTCGCCCTTGGCGCCATCGGCGCCGTTGCCGTTTCCCGCGGCAAGCTCGACCTCAAGCCCCTCGCGACCGACCTCATCAGCCGCGGCCTCGAAGTGAAGGACGCCGTCCTCGCCAAGGCCGACGCCGTGCGCGAAGACGTGGAAGACATGGTGGCCGAAGCCCGCGCCGCTTCCGAACAGCGCAAGGCCCAGCCCGAAGCCGAAGCGTAATTTTCCTTCTGCCGGGGCGGCCTGCCCGCCCCTCCCTGCCGAGACGCCGGAGCTTGCGGCCCGGTTCGCTTCTCCTCTGAGCCTCAGCTGAGGCCCGGCGTCTCCCCTTTTTCCCTCCTGCATCATAACAGCTTCAATCAGCGTTACGGAGCCAGCATGAAATTCGCCCTGATACACCGCATCCCCGGCCGAGCCCGCCTTCGCGCTGAACGCGCCTTCGGCCTGCGCACGGCCAACACCCTTGCCGACGGCCTTTACGGCATCGAAGGCGTGGAAGGCGTGCGCGTGAATCCCCGCGTGGGCAGCGTGCTCCTGCTCTACAGCGACGAGGCCGTGCTCGCGGCCGCCTGCCAGCTCCTGAACTGCGCCGACCAGCTCCTTGGCGGCGAGCCCGAACGCTACGTTCCCGCCCCTGCCCAGCCGCAGGGCGAAGACGGCCCGCCCAGCCTCTTTCCCTTCTTCCGCTACCTTTTCCTGCGGCCCATCCTTCCCTTTGCCGTGAACGTGGTGAACGCCTTCCGCGCCTCCACGCCTTACCTGAAGCGCTGCTGGGATTCCCTGCGCCGCGGGCGGCTGGACGTGGACGCGCTGGACGGCACGGCCATCGCCATCTCTCTCCTTCGGCGCGACTTCCGCACCGTGGGCCTGCTCACGCTCCTGCTCGGCTTCGGCGACTCGCTGGAACGCTACACGCAGAAGAAGTCGCTGGAGAACCTCGCCTCGCATCTGGCCCTGCAGGCCGACAAGGTGTGGGTGCGCCGCGACGACGTGGACATGCTCATCCCCTTCCAGGACCTCGCGGAAAGCGACCTCGTGACCGTGCGCGACGGCACTGTCATCCCCGTGGACGGCGTGGTTGCGGAAGGCACGGCCTCGGTGAACGAATCCTCGCTCACGGGCGAGGCCCTCGGCGTGATGCGCACCGCGGGCTCTTCCGTGTACGCGGGCACCGTGGTGGAGGCCGGCGAGATATTCATCCGGCCCACGAGCATAGGCCGCGACACGCGCATGCAGCAGATAGTGCGCTTCGTGGAGAATTCCGAACAGCTCAAGGCCGGCATACAGGCCCGCTACGAAAAGCTGGCCGACCGCGCCGTGCCCTTCACCTTTGCGCTGGCAGGGCTCGTCTTCCTCGCCACGCGCAACCTCGCCCGCGCGGCCTCTGTCCTTCTCGTGGACTATTCCTGCGCCCTGCGCCTCGCCACGCCGCTGGCCATACTCTCCGCCATGAACGAGGGCGTGGGCCGCAAGGTCATGGTCAAGGGCGGCCGCTTCCTCGAAAGCCTCGCCCGCGTGGACACCGTGGTCTTCGACAAGACCGGCACGCTCACGCAGTCCCGCCCCGAGGTGGCGCAGGTCATCCCCGTGCCCGGCGCGGAAGCCGTGCAGGATGAGGATGAAGTGCTGCGCCTTGCCGCCTGCCTTGAGGAGCATTTCCCGCATCCCGTGGCCAAGGCCGTGGTGCACTGCGCCGAAGAGCGCGGCCTCCAGCACGCCGAAGAGCATGCCGAGGTCGAGTATGTGGTGGCGCACGGCATAGCCTCCATGTGGCGCGGCAAGCGCGTGCTCCTCGGCAGCCGCCACTACATCTCTCAGGACGAGGGCGTGGACGTCTCCTGCATGGAAGAGACCATTTCCGACCTCGCCCGCCAGGGCTATTCCCTGCTCTACCTCGCCGTGGAAGGCAGGCTCGAAGGCATGATAGCCATGCGCGATCCGGTGCGCCCCGAAAGCGCGGCCCTCATCGCCCGCCTGCGCGAGATGGGCGTGCCCCATGTCATGATGCTCACCGGCGACGACGAGCGCACGGCCCGCGCCGTGGCCGACAGCCTCGGCATCACCGAGTACCGCTCCCAGGTCCTTCCCGAAGACAAGGCCCGCGTGGTGCAGGAACTCAAGGACGCCGGGCGCACCGTGCTCATGCTGGGCGACGGCATCAACGACTCTCCGGCCCTTTCCTGCGCCGACGTGGGCGTGACCCTGCGCGACGGCTCCGACCTTGCCCGCGAAGTGGCCGACGTGGTGCTCATGGGCGGCTCGCTGAACGAGCTCGTCACCGCGCTGGAACTGGGCCGCGGCACCATGCGCCGCATACACGGCAACTTCGTGGCCACCATGGGCCTGAACTCGCTCTTCCTCGCGGGCGGCCTCATCGGCATGATACAGCCCGGCCTTTCCGCCGTGCTCCACAATCTCACCACGCTGGGCGTTTCGCTGAACGCCATGCGTCCCACACTCGGAGGTCGCTGATGTCTATCGTTGACTGCATCACCAGCTTTGTGGACGGCCGCGTCCGTCTGCGCCACCCTGCGCTGAAAGACAAGGCCACGGCCGAGCTCGTCTGCACTGTGGTGGGCGGCGTGGACGGCATCACCGCCGTGCAGGCCAATCCTCTCACCGGCTCCCTGCTCATCTATTATGATGCGGAAAAGCTCACCCGCGAACAGCTCCTCGAGCTGGCGGAGCAGGGCGCGGCCTTCATCCCCGGCCTGAACGGAGAGGAAGCTCCGGTTGCCGAAACTGCCGAAGGCGCAGAGGGCGAAGCCGCTCCCCGCAAGTCCTGCAAAGCCTGCGCTCCCGTGGACGAGCTCCTCGGCTTCCTCACCCGCCGAAGCACCACGAAGTTCGTCGACCGCGCCATGCTGGTCTCGCTCATCGCCTCGCTGGCGGCCCTGCCCCTGGGCAGCCGCGCCGTGCATACGGCGGCCGGCGGCGTGTTCGTGAGCGGCGTGCTCCAGCATCTCATCGCCCACAGGAAGAGCCTGTGATGAATGAAGATTCCCGCATAGCGTGCGCTTCCGGCGCGGAGGCTGGGGCGGAGAAGCCCGGCTTCCTGCATCGCGCCCGGCGCGGCCTTGCCGTGGCCCTCTGCGCCGTGCTCGCCGCGGCCGTGGCCTGCATGGCCCTTGCCGTGCTCCTGCAGGCCGTGGCGGTGCTCCTTGTGGCGGCGCTGGCGGCGGCCCTGCTCCTGCCGCACCCGCTCAAGTGGTACGCGAAGGAGGGCGCGGAGGCCGTGAAGCTCTTCGTGCAGGAATTGTTTGGGAATTATATGAAGAAGGAATGAAAAAAGGCCTCCGGGAAACCGGGGGCCTTTCGTTTATGTTAAGGCTATTTTTCGTTGGTCACCATATAACCGGCAACAGCAACGAAAATAATCATAAGGATGACACCAAGGGTTCCAACGTTCATTTGTAAGCCCTCCTTAAAATGGCGTAGCCGAGAAAAAGTGTGGTGAACGACAGGGCAATGATAAGGATGTCATTTCCTTTGTAAAGGGAAATGCCTGCACCAATGGCGGCAACATTCACGCAGAAAGAGGCGAGATAATCCGCAATCTTGTATTTTCGCTCACTCATGCTTCTTCCTCCAGCGAGTTTAATCGTAGGCCGTTCATACAGGGCTGTCAATGGTTGGGAGAAGGAAGCGTTAGCTGTCGAGAAGATTTGCCGTACTGCAAATACTGTCGTGCCGCATCCTCTTTGAATTTTTGAGAATACGGTATAACTTTCCTTTCAGATATACAAAATTCCCATCAGGTTGCAAAGTTCAGCCTCGTGGGGCTTTCTTACTTTGTCCATCTGATGGGGAACATATAAGACCCGGAGCTTTCTCCCTCCTTATCTCACATCCCCTACATCACCGCTTTCGCCACGAAGTACAGCGCCGCCGAAACGAAGAGCGAGGGGAGCATGTTGAGCGTACGGCAGTCCTTGATGCGCAGCATGGACACGCCCGACACCACGATGAGCAGGCCGCCCACGATGGAGACTTCGGTGAGCAGTTCGCCGGGCATGAACGAGCCAAGCCACAGGCCGAGCAGGTAGAGGCTTCCCTGCCAGCAGAACAGCACCGCCGCCGAGAGCGCGATGCCTATGCCGTAGGTGGAGGCCAGCACCATGGAGGTGACGAAGTCCAGCGTGGCGTTGGTGAAGAGGTAGGTGTTGTTGCCGTTCACCGCGCTTTCGATGGGCCCGAGTATGGACAGCGTGCCGATGCAGAACAGCAGTATGGCCGTGCACAGGCCGCGCCCGAGTTCGGAATGGCCGAGGCGCGCGGAAAGCCGCTGGAACTTGCCGTCCCAGTCCCACACGGCGCCGAGGAGCGAGCCTATGGCCATGGCAAGGATGAACAGCACCGGGTACTTGCTGTTGGGCAGGTTCTGCGCCACGGCGTTCACGCCAAGGGCGAAGGCCGAGAAGCCCATGGCGTCGAAGAGGGCGTGCTGGTACTTTTCGCTTATGCCGCGGCGGAGCACCGCGCCTATGGAACTGCCGCAGAGAATGGCTATGGTATTGACTATGGTGCCTGTCATGGCGTTCACCTCGCTTGTTCTGCGTGAGGCATAGCACTTCCGCAGGCCGGAGTCGAGCGCGGGCGCAGGGAATATTTGCCAAAGCCCGGCACTTCCGCTACAAGGTTGGGAACAGCGCATCCTTCCCATAAAAAGGAGAAAAACATGCGTAAAAATCTTATGTTCTGCCTGCTCCTCGCGGCCGCCCTCGTGTTCGGCTTCGGTGCGCAGGCCCAAGCTGGAGGCAAGAATATGGTCACTCTGCAGACCAACAAAGGCGACATCGTTCTGGAACTGGATGCCGAAAAGGCTCCCAAGACCGTGGCTAACTTCCTTGAGTATGCCAAGGCCGGCTTCTACGACGGCACCATTTTCCACCGCGTCATCCCCGGCTTCATGATCCAGGGCGGCGGCTTCACTGCCGAAATGGCCCAGAAGCCCACCAACGCTCCCATCGAGAATGAAGCCAACAACGGCCTCAAGAACGATACCTACACCATAGCCATGGCCCGCACCCAGGCCCCCCATTCCGCTACGGCCCAGTTCTTCATCAACGTGGCCGACAACGGCTTCCTGAACTTCAAGGCTCCCACCATGCAGGGCTGGGGCTACGCCGTGTTCGGCAAGGTCGTGAAGGGCCAGGAAGTGGTGGACGCCATCGCCAAGGTGCGCACCGGCAACCGCGGCTTCCATCAGGACGTGCCCGTGGAAGCCGTCGTCATCAACAAGGCTATCGTGGAATAATTTCGCGAACTGCTGAGAAAGCTGAAGCCCCCTTTGCCGTCTGGCGAGGGGGCTTTTTTGCGCAGATTTTGGGGAAATTTTTTGCGCGAAGCTCTCCTGCGAGGCAGGCGGCCTTCTTCTCAACGCACGATAACTCGTTCCGCAGTCCGGCGCAGTGTGATGCTTTAGGTCGGAGGGCCGCCGAAGGCGTGCCCGACAGCCAGTCCGCCAGTGAAGGCCGCGAGAGGGCGTAAGCCCGAAAGAGCGGCCTGAACAAGGCTGGCGTCATCTGGTGGTCAGCTGACGCAGAGGAGCGAAAGAGACGCCGGAAGAGCCGCAGGCTCGGGCGGCTCTAGAGCGGAACGAGGCTCTGGTCTGGCAGCGGAAAATCGGCAGATTTTCCAAGACATCCCGTGCCGGGAGCTGTCGGGCGAAGCTCGACATGAATCGGAAAGCCAGACCTTAGCCCAACGCGATTACCTTTATCTTCTCCTACCCCTTCGCGTACTGCTTCCTGCCTTCCTCGTAGAGGTCGCCGCCTTCGCAGTCCGCCACCACGATGACGGGGAAGTCCTCGACTTCCATGGCCGCGAAGGCTTCGGGGCCGAGTTCGGGCCAGGCGAGCACCGTGTATTTCTTGATGCTCCGGGCTATGAGGGCCGCCGCGCCGCCCGTGGCCGCGAAGTACACGCATCCGTTCTGGCGGATGGAGTCCATGACGGCTTTCGAGCGGTTGCCCTTGCCTATCATGCCGGCGAGGCCGAGTTCCAGCAGGCGCGGGGCGTAGGCGTCCATGCGGCCTGCGGTGGTGGGGCCTGCCGAGCCTATGGCCTGCCCGGGCTTGGCGGGCGCGGGGCCGACATAATAGATAAGCTGGCCCGCGAGGTCGGCGGGCAGGGGCTCGCCCGCGTCGAGGGCTTCCATCATGCGCTTGTGGGCGGCGTCGCGCGCGGCGTACACCGTGCCGCTGATGTAGGCCGCGTCGCCTATCTTCAGCTTGCGGATATCGTCTTTAGAGAGGGGGGTATTAAGGTGATGAGTCTGCATAGCTATATCCCCCTTATATCACCGCATGTGCATGCCGCGCGGCATTGCAGTTGATGTTCACCGCCACGGGCAGGCAGGCTATGTGCGTGGCGCAGAATTCCACGTTCACCTTGAAGGCCGTGGTGCCGCCGCCGAGGCCCGCCGGGCCTATGCCGAGCCCGTTCACCAGTTCGAGCAGCTCGTCTTCCAGCTTTGCGTAGCGCGGGTCGGGGTTATGGGTGTCCACGTCGCGGGCGCAGGCCCTCTTGGCGCAGAGGCAGGCCAGCTCCATGTTGCCGCCTATGCCCACGCCTATGACCATGGGCGGGCAGGGGCTGGCCCCGGCATGGGAAACGATGTCCAGCACGGCGCGCTTCACGCCCTCTATGCCGTCCGCAGGCACCAGCATGCGCAGGCCGCCCTTGTTCTCGCTCCCCGCGCCCTTGGGGGCGAGGCGCAGTTCGATGCGGTCGCCGGCTACGAGCTTCGTGTGGATGATGGCCGGGGTATTGTCGCGCGTGTTCCTGCGCTCGAAGAGCGGCTCTTCCACGGAGGATTTGCGCAGATAGCCTTCGGTGTAGCCCTTGGCGATGCCGGCGTTCACGGCGTCTTCGAAGAGGCCGCCGGTGATATGCACTTCCTGCCCGACCTCGGCGAAGACCACGGCAAGGCCCGTGTCCTGGCAGATGGGGCAGGTCTCGGAGGCGGCGATGTCGGCGTTTTTCAGAAGCTGGGCGAGCACGTCGCGCCCGGTGGGGGAGGGCTCTTCCTCGCGGGCTTTGCGCATGGCGGCGAGCACGGGCTCGGGCATGCGGCAGCAGGCCTCTATGGCGAGGGCGGCCACGGTGTCGCGTATGGTTTCGAAGGATATCTCTCGCATGGCGGCTCCTTTGCGTGAGTGCATATTTTTGTGAAATGTAGCGCGTTATCCGGGGGAAATAAAGGGTAATTTTAGGGCTATCCTGGGGGCGCGCCGCTCTGGCTTCGGGGGGCGCCGCTGGGTTATGGCGAACCTTGCCCGGCAGCTCCCGGGCGGGATGCCTCGGCGGCCCTCCGACCTAAAGCATCACGCTGTGTCGGCCTGCGGGGCGGCATTGACCCGGTGACAGCGCAAGGAGTTTCTGACACTATGTGCAAAACACCCCGGAGGACGTTATGAAATCCCTCGTCGCCGATACTTTGGGGCTCAGGTTCTCTCCCGTAGCCATCGCCCGCACCAGCGTGCGTCCGCCCAAGGCCCTCCAGTTCAAGGAAGGCAGGCGGGCCTGCGCCATGCACCTTTTCGCCTGCGCGGCGCAGGGCCGGGCCGCCGTGGCCGACCGCGCCACCTGCGGCTGCGTGGGCGGGGCGGCGGGCTTGGGCTTTGGCGACGCCTTCCAGGATTTCCCCGGAGGCCTGAGCGGCTTCTGCGGCTTCCTTTCCTCCGGCAATGCCGGCACCGGGGAAGGCCGCGCCATGGGCGAAAGGCTGGCTGCCCGCAGTGCGAGCTTTGCCGAACACTACCTGCACGGCGAAGGCTACAAGCGCAGCCCTGAACTGGTGCGGCAGTGGCACGATTCGCTTCCCTTCACGCAGGAGGCGCCGGCCTTCGTGAGCTTCCGCCCGCTGGGCGGGATAGAGGAGGGCGAGGCCGCCCCCGAGCTGGTCTCCTTCGTGGTGAATGCCGATCAGCTCTCGGCGCTGGTGGTGCTGGCCAACTACGCCACCCCGCGTTCCGACCGCGTGTCCATGCCCTTCGCTTCCGGCTGCCAGAGCGTGGGCCTGCTGGCCTTTGCCGAGGCCGCCTCCGAAAGCCCCCGCGCCGTCGTGGGCCTCACCGATCTTTCGGCGCGCAAGGCCGTGCGCCGCTCCCTTGGGCCGGAAAGCCTCACCTTCACCATGCCGTGGAAGCTCTTCCTCGAAATGGAAGAGAACGCGCCGGGCTGCTTCTTCGAACGCCACACCTTCCGCGAACTCATGGGCCGGGAGTGAGCTTGCCTTTTCCCCCGCCTCTGCTATCCTTTCCCCAAAAACAGGAGTTCTTCCATGAGTGAAAAACAGATCGGCATCGTCGGCATCATCGTCGAAGACAGAAAGGCTTCCCCCGAGCTGCACGCCGTGCTGCATAAGCACGCCGAGATCATCGTGGGCCGTCAGGGCATACCGTTCCGCGACGGCGGCGTTTCGGTCATCTCCGTGGTGGTCGAGGGCCCGGCCGCACAGATCGCCGCCCTTGCCGAAGAAGTGGACCAGCTGGCCCTCGTTTCCTCCAAGGCCGTCATCACTCACAAGAAATAACTTGTGAACTTCTTGGCACGGCTTGCCGAAAGCGTGCAGGCCGTGTATCCTTTCCCTATCTGAACGGCGGACCGCTCCGCGCTCTTCCGTGAAGATGCCGCCCCGCGCGGCGCAAGCTACGGCATCCCGACCGCAAGGCAAGGCCAAGGGCCGACCTGAGCGGAAGGAAACACGCCCCTCCGTCCGTCCGCCTTTCGGCTCCTGGCGCGCTCTGCCACGCCGCCTCTGGTTCGGACTCCTCGCTTATCCAAAGCATTTCGGGCGCTTTCCTGCATCGGGAGGGCGCCCTTTCTCGTTCCGGCCCTCCATGAGGTCTCCGGGCGGCGCGCCCCTCATCCAACGGATATCCCGGCCGCACCGCCGGAAAGGGGAGACCCTATGTATAACGTCAAGTCCCTCGATTCCAACGAATTCATCGACCACAGCGAAGTTCTCGAATCCCTTGAGGAGGGCCGCCGCCTCTCCACGAACATGGACGAAGTGAACCGCATCCTG
>JAFQPD010000157.1 GCA_017411945.1 Mailhella sp. | reverse complement strand
TATTTTTCCACATCCGGTGCCATTCTGTTTCCGGCTCGTGCCAGCTGTCGCAGTCCTTGCCCGAAAGATGCGCCCAATGGTTGACCTTTACTCGTCCACATTTGGCTACAACCTCAGCCCCGCAGCCAGGGCAAATGCCTCTCTGTCCTGATTTTGTCGCTTCACAGCGTATTCCGTCGATATTTGCAAACTTCATTATCTTCTCCTCCGCGGTCTGCCTTCCGCTGTGACTGCAAGATACAGCGCGATGAACCAAGTGATGCCTGCCAGCAGGGCACACCAGTTCAGGATGCGGATAGGCCGCATTTCTGAGCGGGGCAGGTCTTTGGATTCCCCTATATTGATGGGCAGAGTGAATACCCAGAAGGCCGCAAGCAGTATGAGAACAAGGGCCACAGCTCCGAAAAGCGCATCCATGAGCTTCTCCTTTTTCTAAACATAGGACGTCTGCACTCCTTCGGCAATCCCTCTTGACCTCCACGTTCTTTTGTGGCTTTTTCAGTCTATACCTCTTTGGAGTCCTTTATGAAAAAATATTTCCTTCTGCTTGGCTTACTCTCTGCGTTATCCGTCTGTTCTGGCTGTGCCTCCAGCACGGGCGTCATGCCATGGGGGCCCGGTGTTTATTCGCTTTCTGTGGATGTGGACAAGACCCTTCTCACTTCGCCCATTGACGCAGAACAGAAAGCCTATGCGGAAGCCGTCAATTATTGCGGCGCGATGGGGAAAGATGTGGAGGTAGAGGCTTGCGCCCGTAAGTCTGCGCGCTGGCATTATAATGCCAAGCTTGTTTTCCGCTGCATTCCTCGTAAGACTGCGGAGGAAAAATCGAAGGACGCCCAGAAGGTGGAAATGTTCTGAGCTGGACTGGCTCGCACAGCACTCTCCTGCTGGGGAAGTCTGTTCGATGATGGCCAGCACATGCTATTGATGGAATGATCTCGCACCAGCCCAATATGCCTCTGCCAGGTCAGCGTGTCTGCCCTGAGAGCTGGAAGAAAGAGCAGGTGCTGTGCTGAGTTCTGCTATCTTCCTGCGTAGAGAAGGCTCTGCCCTCGATTGCAGGCGTGCAGAACGGATCTATCGCGAACAGCGTTTCGCTTCGCGGCAAGTGAAAAAGGATGAAATCTGCATAAATCGTGTGAGTTTGCCAGCATCTGCCTCCTTTTATCTTGGAAAAGAATCTTTCCGCTGCTTTATCCCTGCAGGATGATGCATGCAAAAAGCTCCTCAGAAAATACATCGTTCTGAGGAGCTTGCTGTTTTCAGAGTGCTTTTAAACGCTGTTTCAGTTCTTTTTTTCTCCCGAAGCGTTCTTAGGGACAGGGCTGCAGGTCTTGCAGGGGCTGAAGCCCTGCTTGTGGGCCTGAAGAAGATTCTGGAGTATCACGGGATTCTTTTTCGGGGCGACCTTGCATCCTGCCTTATGGAAGACCTTGGTCTTGGCATTGCCTACATAGGGACTGGCGGCCGAGTTCTGGACAGCCTTCAGCGACTGGGGAAAGCAGGTGGCGCAGGGGGCAAAGCCCTTGCTCTGGGCTTCGGCCTCGGTGCTGAATTCAGCCGTTGCTCCCTTGCTTTTGGCGTGCTTGCAAGTTTCCGCATGGTAGGTCTTGGTCTTGGGGTTGGCGCGCAGTGCGGCGTCCGCAATGCCGAAACCGGACAGCAGGAATACGGCCGACAGGATAAGAGTGCCTATTCTTTTCATGATGAACTCCTTATCTGGCTGACAGTGAAAGAAATCCTGAGCGGATCTCCGTTTTGGCTAAAGGGGTTTTAAAAAGGCATGAGCTCGGAAGGGCCGACCACGCCGCTTTCGGTCATGGCGAAGCTGAGGACCTTGCCTTCCTCAGCCTCATGCGAGATGCCGCACAGAGGGATAGTCCTCCGAGGAACGGTATGAGGAGCTCATCGCGCTGCAGCGCGGCCAGAGCCCTTTCCATCCTTGAGGGCATGGACGGCGTAGAGCTGGCTTCCTCTGCATTCTCCGCCCTCTCTCTCCGCGGGCGAAGCAGTTCCGGTTTCCCTCATCGTTCTTCGAGCGTTGAGAGGAAAAGGTTCCTGAGGTCGCGTGCCCATGCTGCGTCCGGATCTCCGTCCTTGCGGAAGTACAGGCGTTCGCCGCTGGCGTAGTCCACGCTCAGGGAGCAGGACGAGTACTGGAAGGGCAGTCCGGAGGTGACTTCGTCGAAGCCGTTCCTGCGAGGCAGGTCGTGCTTCAGGATGACGGCGTGGGCTTCTTTCAGGAAGTCTTCACTCACGACCGCTTCAACGGCATCTCTGCCTCTTTTTCTCACGGAAAGGAGGAAGCTGCCTCCGTCTCGGCGCACGGAGAAGGACCAGCCCGTTCCGCCGCTTCCATCGTCATCATAGAGGAAGAAGTTCGTATCAAGGGCGACTATCTCCGTGGAATGGATGACCTTGGGGGCGTCGTAGCTGTGCCGCCGCGTCACGCCGCCGTCCATGGCGTCGGTATCGCCGGAGCGGGTGCATCCCCCGAAGGCGAGGAGCGTGCCCAGCGAGGTGGCCGCAAACAGAAAAAGGGTGATGAGCTTTTTCATGGTCCTCCATGTCAAAAAGGAAGGCGTACCCTCCCCGAAAGAAAAGTACGCCCTGTTCTA
The DNA here is from genome assembly GCA_017411945.1 of Mailhella sp. Classification (GTDB taxonomy): domain Bacteria; phylum Desulfobacterota; class Desulfovibrionia; order Desulfovibrionales; family Desulfovibrionaceae; genus Mailhella. Next base: position 1,160 of record JAFQPD010000157.1, on the reverse strand, counting down.
TGCCGGGGCGGGCGGGAGAGAGATGCCCGTCCGGTCAGCGGATCTATGCTTCAGCGTTTTGCCGCCCTTGTCCAGAGCGGCGAACCCATTACAGATTGATACGGCCCTTCGGCGGGATATGATGCTTCAGCGGCTGGCCGTCCTTATCCAGCGTATTGAGCATGACGGCCCTGCAGTAGTCCTGAACGGCACGCACATAGGAATCCCCGGACTTGTGGAAGAGTTCTTCCAGCGTCTTGAAGGTGAAGAGCTTGCCTACGATGAACTCGTCGCTGCCCTTCTGAAGCTCTGCCCAGTTCGAAGACAGGCGGATGAAGTCACGATCAAGATAGAGGACATGGTGCTGGATCGTGAATTCCGGCAGCTGGGCCAGGCCGTAGAATACGGAATCCTTCCCTATCTGCTTGGCAGAGGGGATGCAGTTCTGAAGAGATTCCACTTCCCTCTGTACGCGTTTCTGCATGTTCTCCACGCGGGAGAGCCAGTTGCTGGAATGCTTTTTGAAGTTGTGGGCGAACTTGTCGAGGCTGATGAGGACAAGACCATCGCCCCTGAGCGCGAAGGACTGGCTGTCCACATTATAGGACATATACTTGCCCAGTTCGGCCCGGATGGAATGCAGCTGTTTCATGACGTCGTCGCTGGCGATGAAGCGGCCGTCCTTCCTTTCACCCTTCTTCACGTTCTCCGTGTAGGACTTGAGCAGGTTTCTGATATTGGTGATCACCTGCAGAAAATCGTTGGCGTAGCCATTATTCCATTTCAGCAGCTCCCCGTAATACTTTATGCCTCGGTAGAGGGCGGGGCCGTAATCCTTCACTACCACATGCGTGCCGTAGAGGTTGGCGATATGGGGAACGAGGGAGTTGATGATCTTGCTTTCCCGCCTGAGAGCCTCCTCCTCGGCGCTGTTGCCGAAGACGAGAGGCGGGCCGTTGTCCAGATCGATGAGCGACTGCTTGTAGGCGATGAGCTGGGGCACGCAGAGAGCGGTCTTGTCGGGATCCCACACGAAATCGTTTTCGAATTTGTCGTTGGCGACGACGCAGGATTGCAGGGCCTTGAAGGCGTTCTGCATCTTCTCGGCCTGCTGCTGGGCATAGACTCGGCCGTTCACAGGGGCTTTGTTGGCTTTGTCCTGAAACTGCTGGTTCTGGGCG
>JAFQPD010000156.1 GCA_017411945.1 Mailhella sp. | reverse complement strand
GGGGGGGGGGGGCTGGGCCCCGCATCTTCATTCTTAATGAGGATACCTGCCGGTGCGGGCCATTTCCTGGAGGTTGGCGATGCGCTCTTCCATGGGAGGATGGGTGCTGAACAGGCGCTGGACAGTGCCGCCGGTGAGGGGATTCACGATGAACATGTTCTCGGTAGCGGGGTTGGCCTGCATGGGGATGTTGCGGCTGTAGGCGTCGAGGTTGTTCAGGGCGTAGGCGAGAGCCATGGGATCCTTGCAGTAGGAGGCGCCGGCGGCATCGGCCATGTATTCGCGGCGGCGGGAGATGGCCATCTGGATAAGGGAGGCGGCGATGGGGCCGAGTATCATGAGGGCTATGGCGGCCAGCGGGTTGGTGCTGTTGCCTTCTTCATCGCGGCTGCCGCCGAAGATCATGGCCCACTGCAGCATGTTGGCGATGGCGGTGATGGCAGAGGCGATGACGCCGGCCACAGTCTGCACCAGGATGTCGCGGTTGGCGATATGGGCCATTTCATGGGCGAGCACGCCGCGGAGCTGTTCGGGCGGGAGCAGGCGCATGATGCCCTGCGTGACGGCGATGACGCCGTGCTCAGGGTCGCGGCCGGTGGCGAAGGCATTGGGGGCGTCCTGCGGGACTATGTAGAGGCGGGGCTTGGGCACGCCGGCATTGCGGGCCAGCTCTTCCACCATCTGATGCACCACGGGAGCGTCTTCAGGGGCGAGCTCCTGGGCACGGTACATGGAAAGGACTATCTTGTCGGAATACCAGTAGCTGCCCACGTTCATGATGAGGGCGAAGACGAGGGCGAAGAGTATGCCGTTCTGGCCGCCGAGTGCGCCGCCCATGAAGATGAGGACGGCGGAGAGGGCCGCCATGAGCATGAAGGTCTTGAATTGGCTGGTCATGAGAACTCCTGAAGGTATGAAGCCGCAGAGGGACGATGCGTACAGAATAAGCATTCCCCGCAGTTCTGCCAAGAGAGGAAAGCTTTCAAAGCGTTACAGCTCAGTCAAGGAAGGGCAGGCTCTTCATGCCTTCGCGGGTGAAGTACGCGCTTTCGGTCCAGCCTTCGGCGGCGGCATAGCGAGCCAGCTCTTCGAAGTTCCAGGCCACATGTTCGGTGGCGTGGCTGTCCGAAGCGAAGGTGATGGGCAGGCCGAGTTCGCGGGCAAGGCGCAGGATGCGGGGGCCGGGGTATATCTCGCGGCAGGGCTTGCGCGCGCCTGCGATGGATATCTCCATGGCCATGCCGGCATCGCGCACGGCGGTGAGGGCTTCGCGTATGAGCTCCATGCTGCCGGGCATGTCCAGCCAGCGGCGGAAATCGTTCACGGAGAATATCTTCACGAGGTCGGGGTGGGCCACGATATGGAAGAGGCGCGTTTCGGCCATCTTCTTCATGGTGCGGTAGTAGTGCTCATAATGGGAGCATTTCTGCTCGAAGGAGAGCGCGTCCCAGTCGGCGGCGGAGGCGTCGAAGCCCCATTTGCCGAGGAAGTGTATGCCGGCGATGACATAGTCGTAGTCGTGGGCGGCGAGCATCTCGCGGATATAGGCTTCCTCGTCTTCCAGCCAGTCGGCTTCGAGGCCGAGGAGCACGGTGACGCCGCGCGGAGCCTGCTCGGCCTTCAGCCCGCGCACTTCTTCAATATACTCTTCGAAGGTGGAGGCGAGGTGTTCGCGATATTCCACGGGATAGTCGTAGCCCAGAGGGCGGGGGGAGTGTTCGGAGAAGCCGTGGACGACGAGGCCCTTGGCCTGGCCGGCTTCGAACATCTCGCGCACGGAGTCGCGGGCATGGGAATGGTTGGTATGGGTGTGGAGATCGACGCGTATCATGGGCGTTCCCTGCTGTCTTGAGGATGGAGGAAGGGCCTGTGGGGGCCGGATGCAGCGAGATATGATACGTTCTTTGCGAACGGGCCGCAACAGTGTGAAAAGCCTCTTGCAGAAAGACGGGCTTCAGGCTATTCTTAAAGAACGCGGTCTGCCGTCGTGGCGGCCGCAAAGCCTCAGGAGACAACATGGACTTCTTTTTCTTCTTCCTCGGCGTTGCCGGCGTTGCCGCTGCTCTCTATCATCTCAAGAAGAACAATCCCAACAAGCAGCACCATCATTGATCGCTGGCCGGTCTCCCGGCCTCTGCGGACGTGAATAGAGGGCGGCGGGGCTTCCCGCCGTCTTTTCTGGCGTCTCTGCTTCAGGCGGGGGCGTTTTTTTGTAGGATGACATGATTCATATCGTTCTCTACCACCCGGAAATCCCGCCGAACACCGGCAACGTGGCCCGGCTCTGCGCCGGTACGGGCGTTCAGCTCCACCTCATCGAGCCGCTGGGCTTCGTCATCGATGACAAGCATCTGAAGCGCGCCGGTCTCGACTACTGGCCGCATGTGGACTGGAAGGTCTGGCCTTCTCTCGAGGCGTATCTTGAAGCCGACGGAACGGGCCGCAGGCTGGTCTGCACCAGCGCGAGGGGCGGCGAGCCCGTGCACCGTTTCGCCTTCTCGCCGGAAGACAGTCTCCTCTTCGGGCCGGAATCCACAGGGCTGCCGCCGGAAGTTCTGGAGCTCTCCTCTCATCGCGTGCGCATCCCTACCCGGAACTGTATCCGCAGCCTCAACCTTTCCACCTCTGCAGGCATAGTCCTGTATTTCGCGCTGGCCGGGACCGGCGCGCTGGAGGCGTGGGGATAGGGACATGGTCCCTTGCTGAAAAAGAAGAACGCTCCGTCAGGTCGAAGTGACTTGGCGGAGCGTTCCTGTTTCTGGGAGAGTGTCAGCGGTCGAGGGCTTTTTCCGTTCGTTTCCCGAGCACGGCTACGCGTATCTGGTGCAGATAATCCTGGCAGTTGGCCACATAGAAGGAGAGCGGCCCGGAGAAGTTCTCGCCTACCAGGCCCTGAAGGAGGAGCTGGCTCACCAGCTTTTCAAGGCGCAGTACTTCCTGCATGCGCAGGAGCACCAGCTTTTCACTCTTGGAGAAGCGGCGCAGGTGATGCAGGAGGGCATAGTTGGCGCGGGGCTGGTAGAACCAGAAGTACATGAGGTCCAGAGCATTGATGACGAGGTCGAGCCTGAGCTGCGGGTCGCGCTTTTCCAGAGTGTTCAGGAGCTCGGTAGGGTTCGAGAGCATGTTCAGCACGTTCTTTTCGGGGAACATGGCTTCAAGGCGGCTGTAGAGCGTGAGGGCGTTCTTCAGGCGGCTGCGGTAGTCCGTCATGCGCAGGCGAAGGTTGCGGTCGCGGTCGAAGATGCCGTCGGCCACGCCCACGGCGAAGTCGGAGACCAGCTTCACCACGAAGACGGTGAAGGGGATGAGGGCGGAGGCGTCGTGATGGAGCATGCCTGCCGCCCCCAGAAGGACGGCGTGCACGAGCAGGATGAGCGGCAGGGATATCAGGGTGCAGAGGGCGTCTATATACAGGCTGCGGGGCGAGAAGCCCTGCAGGGCGTGCGTACCCATTTTGAACAGGCCGCAGGCCAGGCCGAGCACGAGGTAGGTGGCCACTGGAGCCGTTACGATGTTCCAGCCCATGCCCATCTGCAGGACCTTCCAGCGCAGTATGGGTTCGAGGAGGACGACGGCAAGGCCGTTGTACATGAGCGAGGTGTAGACGTTCGTCCACGTCACATAGCTTTTCCAGTGCAGGAGGGAGGAGCGGTGCCAGCCGCCGTTGCCCAGCACTGACTGCACGATGTTGCGCACAGCGGAGATGAGAAACCACAGAGGCGCGCCCAGCCATGCCAGCATGCCCGCCTGTGTGAAGAAGAAGGAGAAGAAGGCCGGCAGGAAGCCTATGAGGAAGCGCATGGCATTGGTGATGCGCGAGTTCAGGTAATGCATGCGCTTGCCCACGCTGCGCTCTTCATCTGCCGTGGGGCGGAAGCCGTTGGAGAATATCTTGTCGTTGCCGCCCAGCGTGATGATGTTGCCGCTGGCGGAATCCTTGCTGGTGGCTATGCTGCAGCGGCCTTCGTTGCAGACCACGGAATTCCTTGAGAAGGCTTTCCATTCCTTCTTCTTATGCTGCCTGAAGTGGCGCATGCCGGGCAGGCGGCGCAGGAAGAGGATGAGGGGGGTGGCCTCTTCGTCGCTGAGGCCGGAAGTATAGGTTATCTGTTCCTTCAGCTCCGTGCGTATGGGCAGGAGCAGGTGGGCGGAGCGGCCGGTGTCGTCCAGCTCGCGGCGGGCACGGCGGGGAAGGGTCTCGGGGTAGGCCAGGCCCATGCCGAAGCGGGAGCCGGGGCGGCTGGTGGAGTCCGTTCCCAGCGAAGTGCGGAGCTTGGAAGTGCGGTAATAGCTGCAGAACACGGGCAGGTTCTGCAGTATGACGCGCATCTTGCGCACGCGGGGGGAATCGTTCACGGCAGGCTCATGGATGCTTTGGGCTTCGGCATCGTGCAGGCCGTGGGCAATGCCGCGCAGCATGGAGAGGATGATATGCTTGAGGCGCGGAACGGAGCCGTCGTTTATGGCATGCTGGAGCTCGCTTATCTGCTGTATGGGCTCCATGTCGCCGTTCTGCCAGTCCTTGAAGTTGAAGAGTTCAAGGTGCGTGATTCCGCCCTTGCAGTCCCAGAGCAGTTCCAGCACGTCTTCCGTGGAGAGTTTGGCAAGGTTCAGCACTACGCGGGCGCTGGGGTAGAGCCCGTCCAGCTTCTGGAGCAGCTCGTAGGGAGAATAGCTCAGAAGTTCCGGGCAGTCGCGAGAATCGCAGGAATTCTGCAGATGCGCCGATTCCGGGCAGAGGTGCGGGTCGTTGAGGCGGGCGAGCACGGCTTCGACGGTGAAGCTGTCCAGCGTTTCCAGCGAGGCCTGCGCTTCGATGCGGCGGCCTTCGGAAAGTTCGGGCGAGGCGAGAGTTTCGCGCAGGCTGGCGGCGCGCTTCTCCATGAAGGGGAATATCTTTTTGTGGATGAATTCCGCCAGATGCTGGAGCGAGGCCTGGCCGCTTCCTACGAAGGCCATGAATTCGCCTGCGTCCAGCGGGTCGGCCGTGCCGCCGATGAGGGGGGCAAGGCGCATGCGTTCCGTTTCGTTCCACAGGTCGAGTATGTGCAGTATGCGGCGTTCCAGCCAGCGCGTGGCCGAACGGCCTTCCTTCATCAGCCGGGCTATGTCGGGCTTGCCGAGGAAGTCGAGGAAGTCTTCGGCGTTGGTGACGTTGCGAGGGATCCATATGAGGTCCACGAATCGTCCGCGGAACGGGGCATGGAAAAGCAGCCCTATGCGCACATGCATGCCCATGATCTCGGCGGCGCGCAGGAGCTCGTTGGCGGCTTCGGGCGAAACGTAGTTGTAGTAGATGACAGTGAGGTAGCGTATGCCCTTGAGCCATGCATCCATGATGAGGTGCGTTGCGTTCTTGCGGCCCTTGGTGTTCGCGTCGTGCACATGGTTGTCGAACACGGCCTGCGTCCAGTCTTCCGGCATTTCCAGCATGAAATAGCGGTGCAGGAGGCGGCGCACTACGGAATGGCGGCCGGTGGAGGCTTGGCGGAAGTCGTGGGCGAGGCGGAGCTGGGCTTCGAAGTCGCCCTTGGAACGCACAAGCTCCTTCATAATCTGCACGAGCACGCGGCCCGTGTTGATGCGAAGGAAGGTGCGCGACATGACGAGCACTTCGTCGTGCAGGGCGGCCAGAGCCCAGAGGCGTTCGTCGGCCTTGCCCTGTTCCAGAGTATCCAGAAGACGAAGGACGGCCGAGGCCATGCGCAGTTCTATGGGGTCGGCAAGCTCGATGATGCCGTTGGGGCTGAGCTTGGACATAAGGCGCGACTGGCCGCTCCGGTTTTTCTTGACAGTCTGGCTTATCATGGCGAGGAGCTGGTAGTCCTCGGGGTCGTAGTAGGGGTAATGCGAAGTCATGGCATGTCCTGATTTTATCGTTGCAGGGCATATTAGTATGGCCCAGCCGGAGGCGCAAGCGTAGAGCGTGTTTTTCAAAAATTGCATGCAGAGCAGAAAGATTGCAGTGTAATCAAGGGGTTTTGCATGGTGGCTTGACAGGTTTTCGTTAGGGTGCGATACTGAAAAAGTTATACCCTGAGCGATCACGCTCCCGCGCCGTTCGGAAAACCGTTCGATAAAGGCGCGGACGCCTTCACCGGAGTATGCATGATCTTATTTTTCCGCCGAGTTTTTCCGGCGTTCATAGGAGCCCTGCTCCTTGCTCTGTGCTTCAGCCCTGCGCCCGCCGAGGCCCGCGCCGAGAAACCTTTCCGGCAGAGCGGCATAGCCTCCTGGTACGGCTCATGGCATCACGGCAAGGTGACGGCCAACGGCGAAGCCTACGACATGTTCGCCATGACGGCCGCCCACAAGACCATACCGCTGGGCACGCTGGTCAAAGTCACTCGCAAGGACATCGGCAAAAGCCTTGTCGTGCGCATCAACGACCGCGGCCCGTACAAGAGGCGGCGCATCATCGACCTTTCCTACGCCGCGGCCGACAGCCTTGGCATGAAGCGCAAGGGCGTGACTCGCGTGGCCATAGAAGTGGTGGGCGACAAGACAGGACGCCTGCTTTCCGACAAGCATGAGTTCTTCGTGCGCCTGAAGGACGAAGAGCCGAGCGGCAAGGCCATACAGCGGCAGATAGCCCGCCTCACCCGCCTTGGCATGAGCGATGCCGCCAGCCTGCTCCACGTTCGGAAAGGCGTGATGGCCCTTGGCCCGTTCCGCACCTTTGACGCCGCGCAGAGCGCACTCATCCGCGTGGCTACCACGCACCCCGGCGCAAACATCATGCTTGCCGAGAAAGGCAGCATGAAGCCCGCCGTGAACGCCGTAGCCTCGAAGTAGCAGACCTATCGAAGACAAAACGAAAGCCCCGGTTCGAAGTGAGCCGGGGCTTCTGTTTACTTCGCCGCGAAGTGCTCGCGAAGCTTAGCCGTGTTGGAAAGGCGTTCCGCGTAGCGTTCCAGCGTTTCACGGAAAGATTTTCGCACGGCGTCGGCCAGAACATCGGCACCGCCGCCGCATTGCATGCCGCCGTCACCAGTGGAAGAGCGGTTGCCGCTCACGGCCGTTTCGAAGACCTTCCTGTTCTGACGGTCGCGAATTTCTACTTCGAGGCCGGATTCACAGCTGGCGTGGGCGGTATCGGTGAAAAAGCCCGGCGTGAAGGAAATGCTCGGCTCGAATTCTTTGAGCCGAACGATGATGTAGCCTGCTTTGTCCTCGGAAGCCATGCGTTCAGTGGAAGGGATGTCGGACCGCTCGTTTATCTGTTCGAAAATCTTTTCCGTGGCGGAATAGACAGAGCTTTTGACGGGAGCCTGAACGTCCACAGGGTAATGATGCAGGCCGCAGATGTAGGACGTAGGCTTGATATCTCGCTTAGCCAGTCCGGGGTCGATGTTGACGATGAGGTCGAACGCACCATGTATCTTTCCTTCATAAGAGGAATAGACGTTGATGTTCTGCACGGACTCCACCGGGGCCTTGTAGGAACAGCCGGAAGCGAGCAGGGCAGTCATGGCTAGGACAGGAAGAACGTATTTTTTCATGCTGAACTCCAGAAGGAAATTTATAAATTGGGTATTATAGCACTCAAATCAAGTCAACTGTGTTGGATACTTTTACCATATGCGAGAGTATCCATTTCTGTCAGAATCCATAGCCCATGTGCTCGAAAAGCTTCGCCTGGAGCGAGGCATGAGCAAGTCTGCGCTTGCGGACTTTGCGGCGATGCAGCGAAAATACCTTTTTGAGATAGAGCAGGGCGAGAAAAGGCCAACGGTGAACGCCATATTTTCGCTGTGCGAAGCCTTGCAGGTAGAGCCGGATGAATTTTTCCGGCAGGTGGTCGCCCGCATGAAGGCATTGCAGAAAGAATCTCCCCGCCAGTAAACGAAGAAAAGCCCCGGAATCCATAACGGACCGGGGCTTTCGTTATTAAAAAGTTTTGAAGGAAGGGATGGGGTGCGGGGAAGGGAAGGAAACTTTTCCAAAAGTTTCCTTCCCTTC